>DASWDX010000443.1:0-9613 GCA_036395055.1 Pyrinomonadaceae bacterium
TGCGTAACCGAGCCCAAGTGAGTGATGTCCGATAATGCCAATGAAATGGTAAGCAATGCGGCGTCCTAATCCTGTCTTGATCATTGCTCGCGAAATGAAAAAGGCCGCAAGTACTAACCAGACTATCGGGTCCGCATAACCGCCAAGAGCATCGCCAATCGGCAGCGCTCCCGAGATCGCGACGCAAGAGATTCCTATTAGAACCATTGCGCCGCCCGGTACGGGTCTCAGAATCGATCCCACGATCGTGGCTGCGAAAATGGCCAGCAACCGCCACGATTGCACTGTTATTCCATTGGGAACAGGACTAAGTGCAATCGCGAAGCCTACGAAAAGGACTACCACCCACCTGCTCAACTTGCCACGAAGTTGAGGCGACTGGTGTAACTCTGGCGGCGGTAATTCGTCACCTGGGTGCGATCGCTTTGCACCGCCCATTTGCGGAGGCCTCCGGCGTTTCATGAAGCAAAAAGACCGTGGGATACTAGTCTCTTGAAGCTACGCGACTCAAGAACTAAAACGCCTCGGCCGGTCAGATAAAACCGTAGAAGGCTGGCAGGCGTATTTTCACTGACGGCGTCGCGGGACACCCGGATAGACACATGCTGATTAAGAAACCTAAAGAAATTAAGTCCAGCGAAATCACGGACAAGCAAGTTTACTTAAACCGCCGTCTGTTCATCCGTGGCGCTGCCCTGGCTGCGACCACCGCTGCTACCGGGCTTCTCTATCGCAAACTCAATCCGCCGCCGGCTGAAAAACCGAAGGGTGAGATACTCGTGACTGTTGCCAAATCCCCCTTGGACGATCAGATGCGCAATGGGTTTACAGTTAACGAAAAGCCGACTTCCATCGAAGATATCACCAACTACAACAACTTCTACGAATTCTCGACCGATAAGCAATCGGTAGCTTCAGAAGCTAGGGGCTTCGTTACCAAACCGTGGGCAGTTGTGGTGGGAGGGCTGGTAAATAAACCAAACACTTTTGATTTAGAAGAGCTTTTAAAATTTCCACTTGAGGAACGGGTCTATCGGCTACGCTGTGTAGAAGGCTGGTCAATGGTTATCCCCTGGGTGGGATTTCCTCTGGGCAAACTGCTCGAAAAAGTTGAACCGACCGCACAGGCAAAATATGTCGCTTTCCAGACCCTTTTTGATCCAAAGCGAATGCCTAACCAGTCAACTGGAGTTCTCGATTGGCCGTACGTGGAGGGGCTGCGACTCGATGAGGCGATGCATCCCCTGACCATTCTGGCAACAGGCCTTTACGGAGAGACTCTGCCGCCGCAAGACGGTGCCCCGGTTCGATTAGTGGTGCCTTGGAAATATGGATTTAAGAGTATTAAGTCAATCGTGAAGATAAGCCTGGTAGCTGATGAGCCCCCGACGACGTGGAATATTCAGGCCCCAAACGAGTACGGCTTCTACTCGAACGTAAACCCTAACGTTCCGCATCCTCGCTGGAGTCAGGCAAGAGAACGCCGCATAGGTGAATCCAGCTTTAGTTCGCGGAACACATTGCTTTTCAACGGTTACGCGGAACAGGTGGCACACCTCTACGAGGGAATGGACTTGCGAAGGTATTTCTAAACCTGTCAGTTGTCTGTTGTCCGTAGTTAGTTTACCTGATACGCCGACTCGCGTGACGCATTTGACGCGGGTCAACAACTGACCAGGGACTACTGACAATCACTTATGAAAGACGCTCGCTTCTCCAAATTCATCCTTTTCATTAATGCCCTGGTGCCGTTGGCGCTTCTGTTGTGGGACGTTTATCATAAACGCGTGGGGGCCAACCCGGCCGAGTTTATGACTCGGACTACCGGCATGCTTACACTGGTGTTCCTTACGTTAGCTCTTGCCGTCACGCCGCTGCGAAAGATTACTGGACTAAACTGGCTGGTGAAATTCCGGCGCCTGCTCGGCCTCTTTGCATTCTCCTACGGTTTTCTTCACCTTCTGACCTATATCTCGTTTGAGCGCTACTTCAACCTCCGGAGCGTGCCCGGAGACGTGGCTTCGCGGCCTTTTATTGCTTTAGGCATGGCGGCCTTCTTAATGATGATTCCACTGGCAATCACTTCGACCAACAAGATGGTAAAGCGGTTAGGGGGAAAACGCTGGAATCGCTTGCACAAGCTTGTTTACTTCGCCGGCGTTGCAGGCGCGCTCCATTACTGGTTGCTTGTCAAGTCCGACACTCGTTTACCGCTCACATTTGCCTTCATTCTTCTCTTACTGCTGGGCCACCGCCTTTTTGTGAAGTTTTATCCGCCGGGTAATCTTGCGCCTCGCGGGACACTTTTGCCTCGTGACTGATCTGCAAAGTTCAGAGAAAAACTTTTTCAGGCTGTGCCAGTCAATAAAGCTAACCGGCTGAACTTTCAACTGACGTGGGTCGCGAACTTTCGCTAGAATCGTGACATGACTGATTCGGTTGCTCGTTTCTCGAACCGGGCTGACAACTATGCTCGCTATCGACCGACTTATCCTGCGGCCGTGATCGATATCCTACGGTCCGATTGTGGGCTGACGGAAACCTCAATAATCGCCGACGTCGGTTCCGGTACCGGCATTCTGTCGGAACTGTTCTTGAAAAACGGTAATTGCGTGATCGGCATTGAACCAAATGCGGCGATGCGCCAGTCGGCAGAACACCTTCTGAAGCGATTTTCGAAATTCATAAGCTACGATGCGACTGCCGAGGCGACAAAGCTGGAACCTGCCAGCGTTGACTTCGTTACCGCCGGGCAAGCGTTTCACTGGTTTGAACGGGGAAAGGCAAGGAAGGAATTCGCGCGAATACTAAAGCCTGATGGCTGGGTCGTGCTTATTTGGAATGAACGCAAGCTGGATTCGACCCCTTTCCTGCGCGAATATGAAAACCTTCTACTTCAGTATGGAACCGACTACGAAAGGATCCGGCATGAGAATGTGACGGGAGAAATTGCTCAGTTCTTCGCTCCCGGGATTTTTCGCCTCAAGAACTTCGAAAACGCGCAGCACTTTGATTTCGAGGCGCTCATGGGCCGGACTCGCTCCGCATCGTATACACCGGAACCAGGCAGTCCCAACTTTGAACCAATGTTTGCGAAACTTGAACAGATATTCGACGCGAACAAACGCGCCGGAATGGTTAGCTTCGAGTATTACACAAGAGTCTATTACGGCCGCCTTGCGAATTTCACATAAGAAGCGTTCAAAGATCGTAAACGCTCACGAAGAATGCAAAGCTGCGTTTCCTGTGCGCGACAATAAGAGGCCTTTTGGGCACTTTGTGGTTGGGTTTCCATCGGAAGTCGAGTTTGGTATCTTAGCCTCGAATGACGAAACCAAAGCCCGCGCGCAATCAAGGGCTCCAGGTCCTCCCTGATGGTCGGGCTTCCGCCAAAAATCAGCACCAGGTTGACCCCCGGATAGAAATGAATCTGACCAAAGCTGCCCAACGTTACGGCGGTATCATTGAACTCACGCTGCAAAAGGTTAAGTACTCTCTTCGGGGACGCTTTTCCCACGCCAATGAGCAACAGATCCTCGCCAGGTACATTGAGGAGCTACTTCCGAAAAATCAGCCAAAGACAGTGGTGGATATCGGAGCCGGAAATGGTGTGCGCTGGTCAAACAGTTATGCCTTGTTGCTGGCGGGCTGGAAGGCACTGGGCATTGAGGCCGATTCGCAGAAATACGCTTTGTTATCAAGGGCCTACCGCAAGTTTCCGCTGGCCCGTGCCTCTCATTCACGTGCAGAACCCGACAATATTGCATCGTTGTTAAAGGATTCTGGGATTGAAGAGAATTTTGGCGTTCTGTGCCTGGATATAGACGGGAATGATTACTGGGTCCTGGAGGCTGTCCTTTCGAGTTTCCGGCCCAGCTTGGTGGTAACCGAGATTAATGAAAATATCCCCCCGCCGCTCCGATTTGTGGTGAAGTTCGATCCGGATTTTCAACTGCGGTATCATTTCTACGGTTACTCCATAGCCGCCCTGCAAGATCTTTGCGAGAAGCACAATTACGGTATCCTAACGCTGGAATACAACAACGCGTTCCTGGCGCCAGCAGAAATCGGAGCGGCCCGATTTTGCGATCCCGAGTGGGCCTACCGGGAAGGTTATCTCCAACGGCAAGATCGAAAGGAGCGATTTGCTTCGAATCTCGATATGGAAGTTCTCCATTCACTAAATCCCGAAGAAGGAATGAGATTTTTGCATGAGTTCTATGCCACTGACGTGGGAAACTATTACCTGACTGCGGAGAAAGAGTCGTTGGCTGAAATGCTCACTCCAGAAACGCGGGATTCTCGAACAACGGTTCTCAAATGACTAAGGACAGACGGACCGACGAACGCATTTCAACTAATCTTCCTGCCAGGTGGAACGGCGTATCCGGCACTCACGAAGGTCGGATCGAAGACTTAAGCCTTGGCGGATGTTTTGTTAACACGGGGGGAAGAGTTGATGTCGGCGAGGTCGTAGGCGTGGAGATCAAGCTGCCTTCGGGAGAATGGCTGGAACTCCGTGGCGAAGTGGCCTCTTACCAGATCGGAATTGGCTTTGGCGTTCTGTTTAGTTTTCTAACTGACGATGAAGAACAAGCTCTCCGCGAAATAATTGCTTAACAAAACCTACTGTGTTGCCCGCATTTGCAATACCGCAATGGCATGCGCGAGATCACCACGCCTCAAAGTGTCTTGAGGGCGGAAAAGGCTCTCGCTTTGCAGCAAACCCTGCGATACGGCGACAGACACATAACCCCTCAATTCACTCGGAATAGTCGAAGCGTCTAGAAACGCCAACGGAATACCAGCCTTCGCTTCGGCCTCCGAACGAAGGCCGGCGGCACGCACCAGAGCGACGGTAGCAGCCAGCCGAGTAACATTTTCAGTTGGCCGGAATTGGCCGCCCTTTGTAACGTCGATAAACAGTGGCCCCGTTGGTGAGGCCTGCACGCTTTCCACAAACAACATCACGGAAGGATCGCGCACATCATTATAAGAGGCTTGCCCCGGAAGATATTGCGGCACCCGCGCGCTCAGGACCATCGCCGTCGCCAGGTCGGCACGAGAGACGACAAAGTCAGTTCTGAATTTCGACCCGATAGGCCACATTGTAAACGAACGGAGGCTTTGGTAAACCTCGTCTTGTAAGATAGGGCTCAACGAATTCACGTCGTCCAAACGCCCATAGCGAGCACGGCCAAGCTCCAACGTTCCATAAAACTGCTGCGGCGTGGCGAACGACCCGAGTGTATTTCGAACGCTAAGGCGCCAGCTTCCTGCAGCAGGGGTGATCAATGAGACTGTCTCGTGCTTGCCGTTAAGACCCGGCAAGTTGAGGGTATTGGACTGGCCGCGCAGCACACCCAACTGATCGTAAATCGAAAGCCCCAGATCATTTGGGCTCCATAGAGGTCCCCAGGAGATCTGCACCGAAGCCGCAACCGCACCCTCGGGAATCGCCAGATTGATTTCAGTCGTGCTCCCTGGCTGAACTGTGCCGGAAAACTGAATTAGTGCATCGTTGATGAAATCGACCTGATTGCGATCAACCGTGCCGCGCCAGGTACCGATAGGCCTTGACGGAAATGCGGCTTGCAAAACAGCGGCGTGAACGTTCAGCATGCCTGTGCCGACCTCGTAAGTGCCATAAGGCGGCAATGGCGTCGCCGTTCGTTGCAGAATGTCCTTTACCTGCGCCGGAGTCAGACTGGGATTTGCTTCCAACATCAGCGCAATCGCACCCGCAACCTGGGGCGCCGAGAAACTTGTTCCACTTGCCGTGGTGTAGTAGGGAAGTTCCGTCAGACTGAGACGTTGCTGGTCAGCTCCAGCCAAACCTGCGGCGCCGGTAACGTTTGCAATGCCCGAACCACGCAGGCTCACTACGTCCACGCCGGGCGCCACCAAAGTCGGATGAAACATTGGGCTAGCGAAATCGCCTCGCGAGGAAAAACTTGCCAGTCGACTCTGAGTGTCTGTTGCGCCTACGCTGACGACCCAGGGCGCTGCCGCATAGGGATTCAAGGTGTGCGCACCGGGACCTGTGTTACCTGCGGAAAACACGACGTTGACCCCTGCATCCGTTAGCATCCTGGTAGCAATGTTCACCGGATCGTTTGCATCGAAAACTGAATTGGCTGAGAAACTACAGTTAACGACCTTCACCCCCAGATTGGCGCCATCGGCCAACAAGTAATCCAACCCTTCGAGGACGTAGAAGAGAGTCAGGTCTCCGGCGCTGAGGCCAACCAGTCGGGCTCCCGGGGCAACTCCGCTGAATTTTCCGCTCGATCGACTCCCATTGCCTGCAATTACGCCGGCGACAAAGGTTCCGTGTCCATACAGCTGATCCGTATTTGCCAGATTGGCTGAGTTGATTGGGTAATTGAAACCTACGCTAATACTCTGTGTATCTGCCAACTTGATGTTCCTGGCGACGCGGTTCAAGAGATCGCCATGCGTGCCGTCTACTCCGGTATCGAGCACCGCCACTGTCACGTTCTTTCCGGTAACCGGTAATCCATGATTGACACCCGTGATCTCGAAGTCTTGCCAGGCCCGATTAACTCCAGTCACAGCCCTTATTTCAGGTTCACTGGTTAAAGTAAGCGTTCGATTTCCATAGATTGAACGAACAGCCGGCAGATGGGAGATAGCCCTAATCTGACAGCGTGTCGCCGTGAGAGTTATGACTGGAAGAAAGTGAAAGCGCGTTCCGCCGAGGACGCCGATATTCTGTAAATCGGCCAGGTCTGAGTCGGATGGTAAGTGGTGATAGACAACCGCGGCATTTACATTGCTGTCGTCGGTCAAACGATTCAGCAATATCGCCAGCTCGGGATCGACACTTTGCAATCCGCTTGCAGTCTGGAGCAGAGCATTGGGCAAAAGTCCATCGGCTCCGGTCATCACGATTCCATCCGCGCCTGTCATCACGATTCCATCGGCGCCGGTCATGACGATGCCGGTGACCCCAGTGAACCTTAAGCCATCAGGAACAACAGAAAAAACCACACCATCGGTGCCGGTCGCTCCAACTGCGTCGGCGCCGGTCATGACGATGCCGTCGGCCCCGGTCATGACAATGCCATCGGCGCCCGTCATTACTATTCCGTTGTCAGCTTCGCGGCGAACACCATCGGCGCCAGTCATGACGATGCCGTCGGCGCCAGTCATGACAATACCGTTGGGCAAGGTTACGGTCACGGAATCAGCGCGATAGGTTGAGCCGTCGGCGCCGGTCATGACAATGCCGTCGGCGCCGGTCATCACGATACCGTCGGCGCCGGTCATGAGGATTCCGTCTGCGCTGGTTGATCGAACCGTATTCGGGTAGGCGACACTAT
Source organism: Pyrinomonadaceae bacterium (assembly GCA_036395055.1). Taxonomy (GTDB): domain Bacteria; phylum Acidobacteriota; class Blastocatellia; order Pyrinomonadales; family Pyrinomonadaceae; genus PSRF01. The sequence continues at coordinate 7,347 of DASWDX010000443.1, forward strand.
CGGCGCCGGTCATGACGATGCCATCGGCACCCGTCATCACAATACCGTCGGCGCCCGTCATTACGATCCCGTTGGCGCCGGCATTGAGAAAACCGTCGGCGCCCGTCATGACAATGCCGTCAGCCCCGGTCATTACTATGCCGTCGGCGCCGGTCATTAATATGCCGTCGGACGGAGTGATGCTGAGGCCGGCCAACACTGGTGACACGAACACCAGAATGACCAGGGTCATGGCGATTGATTGCTTTAGACTATTGACGAACGGAGTTGAAAGAATCCTCATGCTTTAGCACTATCACCTCAGTCGGGTCTATTGGCGCAGTAGCTAACTATTCTGGCGAGGTCTCTGTAGTTAATCCTTTGGAAAGCGTCGCAAATATTATCATGGCTCGTAATTCGGACGCGCACCGGCCCCGCCTGTTGTCCCAGGCCGAGCAACCCACCGAGCTTTCCCAAAGCGTGGGCGTATTCTAGGTTCACTGGACCCCCTTTGTGTTGCGTTGATATTGTGATTTGCAAATGAAGTATGCTTTCAATAATGTGGCTAACCTATTAGTTGCTGGTAAAGTTTTTTGGTTTCCGCGCTCGGTTCAACTCCTAACTCGCTCGCCAGCAGTCGCTTAAGTCCTTCGAACTGATCCTTGACCGCGCCTCGGTTCCCCAAAGCGGCATGCGCGCGCATGACCATGCAGTGGATGTCTTCCCTAAACTGATCGTCGTGAATAATGAGCTGTGCCAGTTGCATCACCTTTGGCCAGTCCGCCGCTGTCTGCGCCACGCCAGCAAGTGCTTCGAGTAGCCGCAAATACTGTTCGCGATAGTAAGTGCGTTGCTCCTCGACCCAGGGCTCATAGCTTCCCTGCATAAACTCACCGCGGTAAAGCGCCAGAGCGCTCTCGTACGCTCGAATGCAATCGTCGAACTGCCGCGCCCTTCGCGCGTTTTCGCCTTCGTTAAGCAGCCGGTCGAAATCCTCAATGTCGACGCGATAGGAGAATTCAGAATTGAGCTGATAGTCGCCATCTCGGTAAAGCAGGAAATTCTGCTTGAGCGGCTGATTACTGTTTAGTGCCTTGCGAATGTGCGAAACGGTCGGATGGAAGTTCTTTTCAACAACTTCGAAATCTGTTTCGCCCCAGAAGGTATCGATGATTGTATCTTTCGAAGCTCGGTGGTGGCGCCGGGAAACGATAAAACAGAGAATGTCGCGAGCGCGTCGTGTCGGCCAGGCATCAGCAGCCAGTGGTCGCGTGGGATCGCGAATGATCTCGACTGGCCCAAGCATGTTAACCGTTAGATCGGTTACCGGCTTGGTTGCAAGTTGCATTTCCGAAACCTGAACAGCTGTTGCTGCTGGTGGTTTCGGCGTGGTGGCAACTTGTTCCCGCAAATCGAGCGGCAACAATTCCAATGCTTCTTCAGCGGAGAAAAGGTGCGGGTGATTGGCAATCTGACGCTTCAGCCAAAACTCGTAATCGTACCTGACTGCCAGATCGATCGCTCGCCTTAAACGCTCCAGCATCTCGAGTTCTTTACCAAGATGAAGATCGCAGATGGCGATAACCACGCTTGCCTGGGCTTCGTAGTAATAAAGACCATGGTTATGAAAGTATTCGAGCGCCTCACTCAGGTCTGCGCGAGCAGCCTCATATTCGCCACGGGCCGTCATGATGCGGCCGCGCGTAAGTGAGGCCGTAAAAAATACCAGCTCGTCTTTTTCGGGCGGCCGTCCACTAATGAGCCGATCAATTTGTGCCTGGGCAGAGGTGAAGTCGCCAATTTTCAAACTCAGCAAAGCCCGCTCCTCCAGGAGTTCGGTCCGACTCAAGTCTATTCCCGCTTCATCATAGGCGCGGGCGGCGCGTCCGTAGTATTCAACTGCTCTTTCGATCTCACCACGCTCGCGGTAAAGATTTCCGTAGGTCTCGAAAGTCTCTGCTCGGGCGGCGACCAGATTGAAAAGTTGGCAACGTTCCAGTGCGCTATCGAGATGCTGCTCGCAAGCCACAAAATCTCCGCGGTAGAGGTAGCAACGCGCCATATTCAAGTGCGCAACGGCTTCCTGAGGCATGGGCGCGGCCTGCCGGCCCTTCCGCAACATGCGGCTTAACCAGCGCAACGCCTCGCCGAAATCGCCCCGCATGCCGGCCGGAGTTCCCAGGTTATGCGCGATCAGGCGAATGTAGTGCTCATCGTTCCGTTCCTCTGCCGATTGGAGTGCGGCTCTAAATTCTCGTTCGGCGGCAGTCCATTCCCCCATCGCCACG
>DASWDX010000444.1:0-8112 GCA_036395055.1 Pyrinomonadaceae bacterium
GGCGGTTTTGTCCATCAAATTGCGTCATCTTGAACAAGCAAATCTCCTGCGACGCGAACACGCTTTGAGATACAATCGAGCTTTCGCCGGAATCGACGAACTTATTACACCGGTCGAGGCAAATTACGCGCAGCACGTTTACCACGTCTATGCCCTTCGAGTACAGGAACGCGACGAAATCCGGCGACATCTGCAGGAGAAGGGAGTCGGGTGCGCCGTGCATTATCCTATTCCCATTCATCTCCAGGAGGCTTGCCGAGATCTCGGCTACAAGAAGGGCGCATTCCCGATCGCGGAGTGCCTGGCCGAAGGATTTCTTTCTTTGCCGATGTTCCCGGAATTAACCGCAGAACAGATCGAGTATGTCGCTTGCTGCGTCAGCGAAGCAGTGGGTGCGGGAGCGCTCGCCTAGAGAAAAGTCTTTGGAAACTCTCCAAGTAGCAAAGTCAGAAGCCATGGACGCCGCGCCTTTCTCTGGCGACGATTCCTTTGTCGAGCAGCGCCCAGGCGAGGAATCGCTCGAAATGCGAATTTGCGATCCGGTTCGCAACCCAGGCTGGGACCATCTGGTTGCCTTGCATCGCGACGCCGGTTGCTTTCACACGAGCGCCTGGGCGAAGGTGCTACAGCAAACATATAACCACCACCCTTTTTACCTCCGGTTTTCCCGGGGCCGTAGGTTGGCGGCGCTGGTACCGCTGATGGAAGTGCGCAGTCCGTTCACTGGCCGCCGCGGCGTCTGCCTCCCATTCAGCGATACATGCGAACCACTCATCTTTGATCCGGACGCCGTCGATTTAGTAAGAGATCGGGTCGTGCGTTTCGCGCAGGAACGCCGATGGAAACATCTTGAAATTCGCGGTGGCAAATTCTTTCAGGCTGTCTCGAGTTCAGCCGCGACATTCTACGGGCATACACTGGATTTGCGCCGTCACGTTGATGAACTGCCCGAACGCTTCGACAGCCCAGTCCGCCGCGCGATTCGCAAAGCAGAACGCAGCAATGTCAGCGTGCTCGTCAGCCGCAGTCGCCAGGCAGTTGGCGATTTTTATCGGCTCCACGTTCAAACGCGCCGGCGGCACGGTCTTCCGCCGCAGCCGACCTCCTTTTTTCTGAATATCTACGAGCACATCATCAAACCCGGGCTGGGCTTCACCGTTCTCGCACAACGCGACTCACGCCCAATTGCCGCCGCAGTCTTCTTTCGCTTCGGGAAGAACGCTCTTTACAAATATGCTGCTTCCGACAAGCGGTTTCAGGAATTCCGCGCGAATAACCTTGTCATGTGGCAGGGCATCCAGTTTCTGCTACGCAATGGCGTAGAAAAATTACATTTTGGACGCACCGAGTGCGAAAACGACGGTCTCCGTCGATTCAAGCTTTCCTGGGACACGCAGGAAGAAATGATTCATTACTACCGGGTTGATCCGTCGGGTCGGCAGTGTTTAGTGCCGGCCCCCCGAAACTCGGGCTTCCACAAGAGGGTCTTTGGCAAGTTACCGCTGGTGTTTAACCGGCTGGCAGGCTCGATCCTCTATCCACATCTCGACTAAAGGTTAAAATTATGACTGAAATCCGACGGGAACTGCAACAACACTCTGGCGTAAAGCTAGGCGACATTTTCTTCGCTCTGTTCAAGCGCAAGCGAACCATCATGGTATGCGCGGCGCTGGGCATTATTGCCACTGCCGCGGTTTATTTTCTCTATCCACCCTCCTACGAATCACAGGCTAAGTTACTGGTGCGCTATGTTCTCGAAAGGAGCGGCGTCGACCCGGTCGAGGCAGAAAAAGCGGGGGCCGCGTCCAGCACCGAAGGGGATAGAGTGATCGGCGCAGAAATGGAGATTCTCACTAGTTGGGATCTAGCCATGGAAGTCGCCCATGCAATCGGTCCCCAGCGATTGCTGCCGCAAGCCCAGGATTTGGTCACCCAAGTTGCCCGGGCAATCGGTCTGAAACAATTGCTGCCGCGCTCTGGAGCATCGGCAACAGAAACTGATGCTGCCATCAGCATCGTCTCGGGCCTGAAGGTGATTTCGAGCAAAGGGAGCAACATCATTTTCATTTCCTATAAGAACGATAATCCGGAGGTTGCGACGCTCGTTTTGCAGGAGCTGTTGAGTCGTTATTTCGTCAAACATCTTGAAGTGCACCGCTCGGCTGGCGCCTTCGACTTTGTTACCCAACAAACTGACCAGGTTCGAGCGCGTTTAAATCAAACCGAAGACGCATTGAAATCACTGCGAGAGAAAACAGGAATTGCGTCTCTCAAAGAAGGCTCTGCAGCCCTTACTAGTGAGGCCGCAAAAACGCAGGAACAACTGAATGCCGCCGAGGCCGACCTGGCTGAACAACAAGCTCTTGTTAATCAAAAGGCCGACAGCGGCTCAAAGACTTGGAGAAAGAAGAAGCCCGGAGACGAAAAAGCAAAGGTTGCGGGCATCCAGGCAAAAGTCGAGACGCTTAAAGCTCGGCTTCGCGACATTCAACAGAGGACGAAGCAGCTTTCGGAGCTGGCTCCGCAAATTGTAGACTTGGAGCGGAAGAAGGAGATGGACGAAGGAAATTACAAGTACTTTGCGGCATCGCTCGAAAAGGCGCGCGTCGACGAGGCTTTGGATCCATCCAAAATGCCCAACATTAGCGCCGTCCAGCGGCCGTCCCCTCCCGTACTCGAGACCAAGAAACGCAATAAGATTCTCATGGGACTGGCTGGCGGCGGGCTAGCCTTGGGTATGGCGCTCGCGTTACTAAGGGGATTGGCCTTGAACCAGACTGTTGGCCGGCCGCTACAGTTGGAGACGCAGTTACACATTCCGTTGATGCTCTCGATCCCCTATGCAAACGGACGCTTCGCCTTGCCTCGTAATGGTTCACCGGCAAATCCGGGAGCCCTCACTACGCAACGGCGTCAACCGAAATTGGCGCCTTGGGAGGCCGGCCATTTCATTCGGCCATATTGTGACGCAATCCGTGACCGCCTCGGTCTTTATTTCGAACTCAACCATTTGACGCATAAACCGAAGCTGGTTGGCGTTACCGGTTTTGCGGATGAAGCGGGAGCCTCCACTCTCGCTGCCGGACTCGCGGCCTCGCTTTCGGAAACGAACGACGGTAAGGTCCTTCTGGTTGATGTGAATCTTGGCCCGGAGGAAGTGCACCCGTTTTTCAAGGGTAAACCTGCGTATCCTTTGAACAAAGCTCTTAAGCCATCGGATTCCATCGCCTCGGCTGCGGACAATCTCTATCTCGCTACAGTGGGATCGCCCAATAGCGGCGGTCCGGCGCAGCTCGGCTTGAAAAAATTCTTCGACATGATGCCGAATATGAAGGCGAGCGACTTCGACTACATCATCTTTGATATGCCTCCACTGGAACAGACGAGTCCTACATGGGGGATGGCTGCTTTCATGGACAAGCTTTTGGTCGTGGTCGAGGCCGAAAAGGATAACCGCGAGGTCATCAGGCGCAGCTACGGCAAGTTAACCGCTGAGCGAAACAATGTTGCCGTCGTGGTAAACAAGACCCGTTCCTACGTCCCGAAGTGGCTTGATTCTGGGTCTTAATTGGTTGCAAGGATAACAGCCGAACCACGGTTGCAATTTTTGCAATGGCTCGTTTCCCGTTCGCTCGGGGTTGTTGATATGCTGCGAATGCTCTCTCTTTTGCCACTCTTGCTGACACATCTGCTTGTCCTCCCATGTCGGCCTCGATGCTGATACAGGCGTTCGCTTAACACTGGCGCCGCGGTTTTGAAGAGTCGAGAAGGAGAGGCACACAAGTTTTAACGTTCCGTTTCATGCTCACACTGACCCTTCTAGCAGCCACAGAGGCCGCTATTCTCTCATGTTACGCAATAGAATTTATTACGGGCTAAAGCCTTTCGTTCCACAATTCATTCGAACGGCGATCCGACGAAAGTTGGCTATGCGGTTACGCAAGCAAATCGGCGATGTATGGCCTATTATGCCGGGTTCGGAGCGGGCACCGGAAAACTGGCCAGGCTGGCCGGGGAACAAAAAATTTGCGTTTGTTTTGACGCACGACGTCGAGAGCAAAGCCGGGCTCGCCAGGTGCCGCTCCTTGATGGAATTGGAGCTTGATCTGGGATTCCGCTCTTCCTTTAACTTTATCCCAGAAGGGAGCTACCGCGTCCCAGCTGAATTGAGGCAGGAGCTCACTGCCAACGGGTTCGAGGTTGGCATACACGATCTTAAACACGATGGCCATCTCTTTTCCTCGCGTCGCAGGTTCACGCGCCGCGCCGCGAGAATCAACGCCTACGCCCGCGAGTGGGGAGCGTCGGGGTTCAGATCGGGATTTATGTTACGTAATCTCGATTGGCTGCACGACCTCGACGTGCAATACGACGCATCCACCTTCGATACGGATCCATTCGAACCGCAACCCCAGGGCCGCCACACGATCTTTCCCTTCTGGGTTCCGAATCCAGATGGCGACTCGATCAGGTATCAACAATCAGCCATCAACTCTTCTTCCAACGGTTACGTTGAACTTCCCTATACTCTTCCTCAAGACTTCACGCTCTTCGTGCTGTTGCAAGAGAAGACGCCGGAAATCTGGATGCGAAAACTCGATTGGATCGCCCAACACGGCGGGATGGCACTGGTTGACGTTCATCCTGACTATTTGTGCTTTGATAACGCGATCGCAACATCAAGGGAATATCCAGCTGCTCACTACAAATCGTTTCTGGATTATGTCAGTCAGCGCTACAGCGGCGCTTTTTGGAATACGACTCCGAGACAGGTGGCCCAGTTCTGTGCTCGAGTAACGCAGGCCACAAGGAGCTAGCAAAGGGCTAAAACTATAAAATAACTTCTATGGATATTACAGTTTTCGGAATGGGCTACGTAGGCTGCGTAACGGCAGCATGCTTAGCCGAGATGGGTCATTCAGTAACCGGCGTGGACTTACAAGAGATCAAGGTCTCTCTCGTTAACTCGGGAAAAAGTCCCATTATTGAGCCGGACTTGGAACAGTTGATTCGCCGCGGGGTTGACGCCGGACGATTGAAAGCCACTCAGCACGTAGAGAGACTTGGCGACATTTCGCTAATCTGTGTTGGTACACCTAGCAACGACAACGGCAGCCTGGGTCTTGACCAGCTAAAAAGAGTTGTAAGTCAGATCGGCGAATTACTACGAACCACAGATAGCTTCCACGTCGTAGTCGTCCGAAGCACGGTGTTACCGGGAACGGTGAACGATGTGGTGCGGCCTTTGCTCGAACAAGAGTCTGGTAAAAAGGATGGAAAAGATTTCGGCGTTTGCATGAATCCCGAGTTCATGCGTGAAACCACGGCAATTTATGATTTCTATCATCCTCCCTTTACGATCATCGGAGCCTGTGGCGATCATGCTGCCGAACGAGTTGCCACTCTGTATTCCAGCCTGAAAGCTCCTGTGGAGCGTACCCCCATTCCAGTAGCTGAGTTGATTAAGTATGCCTCGAACGCATTTCACGCACTCAAGGTATGTTTCGCGAATGAGGTCGGAAATCTCAGTAAGGCTATGGGTATTGATAGCCACAGAGTGATGGAGATTTTTTGCAAAGATACGAAGCTGAACATCTCTCCCTATTATCTTAAACCCGGATTTGCTTTCGGTGGTTCTTGTCTGCCAAAAGACCTTCGTGCTATTCTTTACAAGGCGAAGCAACTGGATCTGGAACTGCCGGTGCTTGATGCTGTGCTCGAAACGAATCGTAAGCAGATCGAGCTAGCCTTCAATTTGATCCGCCACACAGGAAAGGGTCGCATCGGAGTCTTGGGCCTAAGTTTCAAAGGCGGATCCGACGATCTTCGTGAAAGTCCCATCGTCGGATTGATCGAAACCCTGATCGGAAAAGGATATAAATTGGCTATCTACGACGAAGAAGTTGCTTTGGCGACACTCGTGGGTGCGAACAAGTACTATATCGAGCAAGCAATACCTCATATCTCATCCCTGATGGTTTCTTCTCCAAAGGAAGCCATCGAAGCCAGTGACGTTGTCGTAGTTGGCAAAAATAATTCCAAGATTCAGGAAGCTGTAGCCAATAATAGCGATTCAAAATTGATTATTGATTTGGTTCGGTTACCCCGCGAAGCCGTGAAGGCTTCTCCGAATTATCAAGGCATCTGCTGGTAGCGCGGCTACAAAGCAGTACAATCATGATGCGATCTCCAACCAAAGTCCTTATGTGGGTCGAAAACAATTTCCCACAGGACACTCGCGTCGCGAATGAGGCACGTTTACTCGCTGCTGCGGGTTACAAGGTCGCGGTGATCGCACTTCGGAACGAGCGCCAGGCGGCGCGCGAAACCTGGAATGGTATTGAAGTTTACCGCGTACCGACATTGGAGCTGTTTAAAAAGACAGTGACTGGAAATGGTAGCCGATTGAATCTGCTTTTCGTTAGGCTGAAATCCTTTCTTGGTTATGTTGTAGAATACCTTTACTTCACCTCAGCTTGCTTTCTTGTTAGCACATATATTTTTGTGAGGCGCGGCTTCGACGTAATGCATGCCCACAACCCGCCCGATACTCTCTTTTTAGTGGCGGTGCCTTTCAAACTACTCGGAAAGAAATTTGTCTTTGATCAGCACGATCTCTGCCCGGAACTTTACCGATCCCGTTATAGCGCGGGGGAAGGAGTTTACACCCGGTTCCTAAGAATGTTTGAGTGGTGCAGCCTGAAACTTGCTGATGTCACGATCGCTACGAACGAATCGTATAAACAAATACAAATTGAGCGGGCGAATAAGAATCCCGCCAGTGTCTTCGTTGTCAGAAATGGGCCGAACCAAATGCGAATGACTCCGGCCGCGCCGAGCGCCCGTCTGAAAGGAATGAACAAGTCCGTTCTATGCTATGTTGGCAGCCTAAATCCACAAGATGGTGTCGATTACCTGCTTCGTTCGTTGCGCCATTTACTACATGGTTTGAAGCGTTCGGATTTTTATTGCGTAATAATGGGCACCGGCGACTCCCTGCAAGATTTGCGTGATCTGGCTGGGACCCTGCAACTTAACGGTTGCGTTGAATTGACAGGCTTCATCTCCGATGAAGACTTGCAAGCTAACCTTGCGGCTGCCGACATTTGCGTGGACCCCGACCCGTCCAGCCCGTTGAACGACGTATCCACTTGGATCAAGGTCATGGAATACATGGCGTCGGCAAAGCCGATCGTCTCTTTCGATCTGAAAGAAACCCGATTTTCTGCTAGAGACGCTGCCATCTATGTTGAACCGAACAGCGAACCTGAATTCGCGAAAGCCATCGCCCAACTTATGGATCAACCCGAACTTCAGAAAACAATGGGAACCTACGGTCGCCGACGGGTTGAGGATGAGTTGCAGTGGGCAAAGGTCGGCAAGAACCTCCTGACCGCGTATGAGGCGCTCTTCGCCGAGAAATGACGGCTTCTGTGAAGCCGACACGCGGGAACAAATTCAAAAAGCGCAGTTCCAGACTGGCTCGGCCCTGTGTCGAATAAATCACCACGTCTATTCGTGACTACCCGGGGTTCTTCTACTCAGTCATCAGGGGAGACCTTTGTGGCAAAGCCAGAGATCCGTCACGCAGGAATTGTAGATGTTGAGTTTGGTAAAGACGTCACCGTCATACAGCCTGTCAATCTCTATGGGTGCACGATTGGAGACGGCAGCTTCGTTGGTCCATTCGTAGAGATACAAAAGGGCGTAAATATCGGTCAGCGATGCCGGCTTCAGTCGCACGCATTCATCTGTGAGCTCGTAACCATCGGGGACGAATGCTTTATTTCCCACGGCGCGATGTTTGTTAACGACCTGTTCGGTACCGGCGGGCCCGCCGAAAACCCGGAGCTCTGGCGACCGACTAAACTTGGCAATCGCGTGAGCGTTGGAACAAATGCCACGATCCTTCCGGTGACGATCTGCGATCGAGTGGTTATTGGAGCCGGCACAGTTGTCACCAAGGATATTACCGTTCCCGGAATTTACGCAGGCAATCCAGCGCGCCTTCTCCGTCGGCTTTGAGCGGAAAAGACATCCTAGTCGTCAGTCCTCAGTCCTTCGCCATCCGCTACCCATGACAATTCCGATTATTGATCTGCACGCGCAGTA
>DASWDX010000445.1:0-2620 GCA_036395055.1 Pyrinomonadaceae bacterium
CGAATGATGTTACACAAATATCGGTTGAAGAATTCTCAATCGAAAATAAGGAGGAAGAATGAACACTACAGAAGAAGTCGCAACAAAACTGGCGGACTATTGCCGCAAAGGCGAATGGATGAAGGCGGTCGACGATCTCTACGCCAAAGACATCGTCAGCGTGGAAGCTCAGGCGATGGAAAATATGCCGGCGGAAATGCGTGGCATCGATCAGGTGCGCGGTAAGACAGAGTGGTGGGAGAAAAATTTCGAGGTGCACAGCTCGAAAGTTGGCGGACCATTTGTCGCCCGCGATACGTTCGTAGTGCAATTCGATGTGGATGTGACCGAGAAAGCTTCCAAGAAACGAATGCAGATGTCCGAGGTCGGAATCTACACGGTGAGAGACGGCAAAGTTGCGCACGAAGAATTTCTTCCGCTTGCACAAAAGAAAGAGTAGTCAAAGATCACGCGAAACTAGCGCTAAGCCTCCTGGTTGTGAAACGTCCACGGAGTGCGCGCGGGGTGCTTACGCAATTTAGGAGAGGCCTATCGCTTGATTGCACGGCCGAGACGGACTCGGTATGCTCGCGCGCATGTCTGGAAAGGCGAAACGAAGCCACCAAGCGAAGAGCATTCGGTCTTTCGCAGATACCATACGCGGAGAATTCCCATTCCTCATTGGCTCGGGAACGGTGGCGATTTTTTGGAGCACCGGAAGTCGGCTGGTTGAAATCATTGCGCATCCGGTCGCGCTGATTGTTATCTTCCTGTGGCTTTTTGCGGTCATCCTTTGGTCCGCGGTGTCCGTGGCCCGGCATGCTGACTGCCTTGCGATCAAGTGGGGCGAGCCTTACGGGACTTTAGTACTAACGCTGTCGGCGATCACCATCGAAGTGGTGATGATTTCCACGGCGATGTTGCATGGCGAAAACAATCCTACGCTTGGGCGGGACGCAATCTTTGCTGTGGTCATGATTGCTCTCAACGGGTTCGTTGGTCTGTCCCTGCTAATCGGCGGATTACGCCATCGCGAGCAGTATTACAACCTGCAAGGCGTCAATTCCTATCTCAACGTTATCATGACGCTCGCGGTGCTCGGTTTGGTTCTGCCAAACTTTACTACTACAACGGGAGGCCCAACGTTTTCTACCGAACAGCAAATCTTTCTCATTGTAGTGACGCTATTTCTTTATGCGATTTTTCTCCTGATTCAGACGATGCGGCATCGCGGCTATTTCATGGAATCGGAGCAGGTAGGTCTGGCGGCAAGCCCGGGTCATCACTCATTACATGTCCAATCAACTACTTTTCATGCGTCGATGCTGCTTCTTTATCTGGTCGTGGTGATTTTGCTGGCGGAAAAGTTTGCCATCCCTTTGGACAACAGCATGGAAAAGTTTGGACTGCCTCAGGAGTTTGGCGGCGCAATGATCGCTGCCCTCGTGCTTACACCAGAGGGAATCGGCGCTATCCAAGCCACTTTGCGCAATCAGTTGCAGCGTTCGATAAACATTCTACTCGGCTCCGTGCTTGCCACCATCGGACTCACAATTCCTGCCGTGCTAACTATCAGCCTGGTCACGAAACGACCTGTCACGCTCGGCGTACAAGGCGGCAATCTTCCGCTGCTGCTGTTAACGCTGGCAGTGAGCGTGGTTACGTTTACGAGCAGAAAGACAAATATCTTGCAAGGTTGCGTCCACTTGCTCCTCTTCGCTGTTTTTGTGCTGCTGATATTTGCACCTTGAACTGCTCTTCACGGTGCGGTTGAACAGCTTTCCGTTCCCGCTTCTCGAGGCGGAACTTTACACTTGTCTTCGCATTACGATGGCGGCCGGTCCTTCTTCGGCGACCTTGAATCCAAACCGCTCATAAAGGCGCAACACTGGTTTGCCAGCAACGAGGCTGACCGAAATCGTTGACTCATCAGGGTTCGCACGGACCAGCTGTGTTAGGAGCGCCGTGCCGATACCATGGCGACGGTGCTCTGGTCTGACTGCAAAGGCGAGCTCCGGCGGTGCATCAGGTTTGTCGATCGGCTTGCGCAGCCAAACGGCGCCAAGCACTGATCCGTCTTTCTTGTCGTGCGCTACAAACCCGGTATCGCCAGCGCGTCCCCAGCCCCGGGCATAATGTGAGAACTCCGGCCGCTGCAGAATCTCGCGTGAAGGTTGGTGGTTCCCAACGGAGGATAGTCCTTGATAAAGCATCTCCCGGAGGATAGGCTCGTCGTTGGTCAGAAGTGCTCGAATCTCGTATTCCATCGATCGGAACATCAGCGTTTTTCATCTAATCGTCGCTGAAAACGAACGAAACACCAGTCGAAGACAGATGTCGAATAGCAATGCCTTCCTTTCTGCGACTAATCCGCCGGCCACCGCAATCCGCTACAATCGCGTTGTAATCTTCCCGCAATTAGCAAACGTCAGGAATGGCAACAGATCGCGATTATGTTCTGGGCACCCACGACGAAGAATTGGCGAGGCTCGGATTGCAGCACCGTGTCTGGCGTCCGGTGGTTTTAGATTGCTGGCAGAGAGCCGGCATTACCGTAGGCAAACGGGTACTGGACGTCGGTGCGGGTCCCGGATACGCAGCAGTCGATCTTGCCGAAATTGTCGGACCGACGGGTGAAGTC
>DASWDX010000446.1:0-13644 GCA_036395055.1 Pyrinomonadaceae bacterium
GCCGCAGCTCCTTCTTAGCAAAATTATAATCGTAGTAAAGACCGTCCTTTTCATCCCACATTAGTCGATTGATCCTTTGTTTCCGCTCCTCAGCGCGCTTCGTCCAATCGCGTGCCTCGCGGGCGCGGCCAATTATTCTTAGTATCTCTCCGGTATCCATCTCCATCAGGTAGAGCAGGGAGTTCAAACAAACCGGATCGTAATGAATGATATCGATGTTGAAGGGACCAAATCGGTTCGAGGGATCAAAGCCTGATTCACGCATCGAGCGGTCGCCTTTGTAGAAAAGGTCTGTTAGTTGGTCCTTCTCTTTGTCGTAATACTGACTTAGCTCGTAGTCATTGACAGCGTGCGTGCGGTAATAATCTTTAACAAGGTCGTAATGGTCTCGTCCTTTGTCGTCACGTTCCCCCGATAAAACTTCCGGCGCCGGACCATCACCGAGGTCATAATAGCGTGAAAGATTTGTTTGCTTGGTGAGATGCGGTTCTTCGGTCCAGAAACGGTAGTATCTCTCGATTGCCGGAACAGTGCTTCGCAGCCATTCAATATCATGTTGCTTACGGTAGACGTTGAGGATCATCTGGGTCAAAAAGGGAGGCTGTGATCGCGACAGATAATAAGTCCGATTTGCGTTGAGTATCTTGTCGTAGTGATCTATCTGGTAAAGAAAATTGTCAGTCATGTTTTTGGCCAATACCATCTCGTCATCACGCACAAGCCCAACCTGTGTGAAATAGCTATCCCAACCATACATTTCGTTAAAGCGCCCACCCGGCACAACGTAGGGATAGGGAAGATAAAGCAGTCCGTGTTCTTTAATGTCCATCGGATTTTCTGGCAATTGTCGGAGTTGAATTTGGGCAAAATCGGCGGCCAGCATTTGACCGCGTAAAGTCTCTTCTATGCGCTTGATATTTTCCCGGCGCGGAACATAAACCGGCCAGCGCCCATCAGCTGGAACCTTGAACTTCGGATCCGGGGCGGCCTTGGCAAGCTGTGCGCTCGAGCGTGTCAAGGTATGCCAGCTTTGTTTGATATATTTTTGGATCGCCCGAAGTTGCCTCGCAGATGCCCTATCTGCCGCGGATTCGGATGAGGCTAAGGGCGAAGAAATTAGTAATAGAATTGTTATGAGAAAGAGGAAATGTTTCCTGGCTTTTGGTTTCTCTGTCATACTCATATTTCTCCTTGATGCCGTTGCATTGCCCGGCAATCTAAACTTCAAATCGCAAGAGATCGAGACTTTAGGACTTCGGTCCCGCAAGCATAAGTCAAATCATGGATTCTAAACAACAGATACTGTTAGCTGGTAGTGGGTCAGTTTGAATTCAGTGAGGTAGCTAATTTACAGAACCGAGCGCGGTAGCGCCTGATCCTAAAAGCAACTTCGGTAAATAAGTGCTCTTGTACGCCTAAAATTATCACTAAAGTAGACTCCAGCATACGGCGCTACCGCGCTCGGTTCTGTAAGCGCCTCCGCTAACACCAAACTGGCCCACTACCTGTTAGTCGAAGTGCTTCGCGATCGACTTTGTTCCTTAATGGAGTGGTAGCTTGGCAGACCTTAAACTCAAGGGCGTTTCCAAGATTTACTCGGGAAACATTTGCGCGGTCGCCCCTACCAGCGTTGATATAAAAGATGGCGAGTTTGTCATTCTTGTTGGACCATCAGGGTGCGGAAAATCTACGCTGCTGCGCATGATTGCCGGATTGGAAACGGTTTCTCAGGGAGAGATCTACATTGGCGGCAGGCTAATCAACAATGTCCCGGCTAAAGATCGGGACATCGCCATGGTCTTCCAGAATTACGCCCTTTACCCACACATGACCGTTTACGAAAACATGGCCTTTGGCTTGAAGATGAGAAAGCTTCCCAAGTCGGAGATAGACGGCCGCGTCCGCAGGGCGGTGGACATACTGGATCTTAACAGTTTTCTGGACCGACGACCCAAAGCGCTGTCGGGCGGTCAGCGCCAGCGCGTGGCTGTCGGCCGCGCCATTGTGCGCCAACCGAAACTTTTTCTCTTCGACGAACCGCTTAGTAACTTGGACGCCAAGTTAAGAGTCTCCATGCGCGCAGAGTTGATCAAGCTGCACAAGCGGTTGGAAGCCACGATGATTTATGTCACTCATGATCAGGTTGAAGCGATGAGCATGGGTGATCGGTTAATCGTGCTCAAGGATGGAATCGTGCAACAGATAGGGGCACCACTTGAAATCTATGATCACCCCGCCAATCAGTTTGTTGCCAGCTTCATTGGCAGCCCGCCGATGAATTTTATCAACTGTGCGTTGGTTGAGCGCGAGGACCAACTGTTTCTCACAGGCGATGGTCTACACGTTAAACTTCCCGGCGCAAAGAGAGCAGCGTTATCCGAGGTCGTAAGGGACGAGAGCCTTCCCATTGTTATGGGCCTTCGGCCCGAAGACTTTTCTGAGCGACAGTCATACCACGGTGCAGACTATAGCAACGTTATCCAGGCGCGAGTGAATTTCCTGGAGCCTCTGGGCAGCGAGGTGCTCGCCACCTGTTCGGTCGGGGCACAGGAGATCATCGTTCGGTTGAGTCCACGAAGCCGCGTGAAGAGCGACGAAATGATCGAATTAGTCATCAACATGGAACGCGCCAGGCTTTTCGATCCGGCGACAGGGGAGGCGCTCTTGTGAATGCGCAGGCACTACAGTGTGGCGCTTTAGTTTTGCTGCTTCTTGTAATTGTGAGTTGTGCGTCTCGGCACCCAGAGAGGAATGTTGGCCCGGGCAGCCACATCACAATCACCTACTGGAGTGCGACCAATGCGCAGGAACTTGAGTTTGCCAACAGGGTTTCCGTTGAGTGGAACGCGCGGCACCCCGAAGTTGAAATCAAAGTTGAGCCTGTTCCCTCCGGACAGTCGTCGGAAGAAGTCATACTGGCTGCTATCGCCAGTGGCACAACGCCAGACATCTATGCCAATGTTTTCCCGGGGGCGATGCAAGACTTGCTCGACGCCCAGGGACTTGTTCAGCTCGATGCCTACCCGGATTTCTTTGACGTGTTGCACGAGCGCATGATGCCGGAACTTTCTAACCAGTATCGCTCCTCGGACGGACATTTTTATCAGGTCCCGTGGAAGTCGAATCCGATTATGGTGCTGTACAACACGCGGATGTTGCGCGAGGCCGGGGTCTCATCATTGCCCACTACTTACTCGGAGTTTCTTTCAGCGGCGGCTCGCGTGACACGCGATCGTGACGGCGATGGGCAGATTGACCAGTGGATGCTGACGATCGATTACCTTCCCATCTGGTATAAACGGCTGTTCGATTTTTTACCCCTTTACCTTGCTGCATCGAATGGGCAAAACTTGCTCGAAGGTCGGCAAGTCAGGTTCGATAATGAATCCTCAGTCGCCACCTTCCGCTTTTTGCACGAATGCTTTGCCAGAGGTTACGCCCCCCGCCAGACCTTTCAAGGTGATGTTTTCCTCAATGGCCGCGTGGCGGCGAAGTTCGTTGGACCGAATAACATCGGTCATCTTGAGCGCTACCGTCCTGCCGATTTCGAGTACGACTACGGGCCAATCCCGCGTCCTGACGCAGCCACCGGCCAGCCCGTCAGCTACGCCGATCCGAAGAGTATTGTCATCTTCAAAACATGCCAACACCCGCGCGAAGCCTGGGAGTTCATCAAATTTATCATTTCGAAGCAGAACGATTTACAACTGCTGGAATTGACCAGCCAGTTGCCCATCCGTGCAGGACTGCTTGAGGATAAAAAGTTCGCCGATTATTTTAGGCGCAATCCAAAGCTGGTCAAGTTCGCCGCGCAGGTGACGACCGCGCGCAGCATTGACTCAGTTGCAGAATTGAAAGAGATTCTCGATGTTATTGCTCAAGAAGTTGAAGCTTCGGTCGTCTTCGATCTAAAACCGCCAGGACAATCGGTGCACGATGCAGCCCGGAGAAGCCAACAGATTCTCAATGCGCAGTAAAGCAGGGGCCGGGGGTCAGGGGCCGGGGGTCAGTAAGAACGTGATCTTCTCAGCCCAGGGCTCCGATTCCGCCTCTCCTGCCGTCAGTTCACCCACCCCCGGCACCCGGCCCCTGACCCCTGCTTCTGATCGGGTGGGTTATCTGATGGTGCTTCCTTACCTTCTTCACATCGCTGTGTTTCTTGGCTACCCGCTCGCCTTCGCCTTCGTTCTTATCTTTCATCGCTGGAACATCTACACACCGATGAAGTGGATTGGCTTGGGCAATATCAAACTCTTGCTGACTGATCCGCTGATCTGGCGTGCGCTCTTCAACACGCTTTACTTCTTGCTGATCCATATTCCGTTGCAGTTGTTCGTCGCACTCGGCTTGGCCCAATTACTTAATCAGAAGATTCGGGGAAGAGCATTCTTTCGCGCGAGTTATTTTATGCCAGTGGTCGTTTCCGGCGTCGTGGTCACGATACTCTGGCAACAAATGTACGCAAGTGAGACTGGACTAATCAATCTGCTGCTTCAGCGCTTCGGCCTACCTAAAATCGGCTGGCTGACGGATCGTCGCTACGCCATGCCCGCGATTGCGATCATGGCGACGTGGAAGAACGTCGGCCTTTACGTGGTGCTTTTTCTGGTGGGTCTACAGGGCATTCCCGCCGACTTGTATGAAGCGGCGGAACTGGACGGCGCGAGTGCCTGGCAAAAATTTCGACTTATCACCATGCCAATGCTCAATCCAATTATTATGCTTGTGCTCTTACTCTCGACCATCGGCGGCTTCTCGCTTTTCATCGAACCTTACGTAATGACGGGTGGTGGTCCCGTCAACAGCACGCTCTCGGGCATTCTTTATCTCTATAAGCAAGCGTTCTTCTTCAGCAAGATGGGTTATGCCACGACCATCGGCTTCTTTTGGGCGATGATCATCTTTGCGGTGGTTCTCCTGCAACGGCGTTTCGTCGAGACCGAGGCAGTGTGATGAAGCGTCTTCTTCTCTATCTGGTTCTGACAATCGGGGCGCTCCTGTTTCTTTACCCGTTTGTGTGGATGCTCGGAGCAACGCTTAAACCGGAGATGGAAATTGCTGGTTTCAATCCTCTTTCATCACATTTCACGCTTGAGAACTACCGCTTTGTCTTTCACAAAATTCCGATTATTCGCGGTTTTGGCAACAGCCTGTTGGTCTCGATCATTGTGACCGCATCCGTGGTCCTTTTCGGCTCAATGGTTGGTTACGCGCTCTCTCGGCTCCATTTTCGCGGTCGCGAGATGATCTTTAACCTGGCGCTCGCAACAATGATGATTCCGGCGCAGCTCACGCTGATTCCGCTCTACACGATGATGGTCAGGTTCGGTTGGGTCAACTCCTACCTGGCGCTGATTGTGCCCGCCATGATGAGTAGTTATGCAGTTCTTCTCTTCCGTCAGTTTTTTCTGTCCATACCACAGTCTTTGATTGAAGCGGCGCGACTCGACGGATGCTCCGACTTGCGTATTCTTTTCACTATCGTCTATCCGCTTTCGAAGCCGGCGATAATGACTGTCGCGATCCTGACCTTCATGGGTGTCTGGAACGACGTGCTGTGGCCGCTGATGGTGATTCGCAATCCAAAGTTAATGACGATGCCGCTGATGGTCACACTCTTCGCCGTGGGCGGACAGGCCGAGGCGCACCTGGGAGTGATACTGGCAGCGGCAATGCTACTCGCCTTGCCGGTCATCGTTGCCTACATTTTTCTTCAGCGTCATCTCATTGAAAGCATTGCCAGCAGCGGCATGAAAAGTTGAATGCGCTACTTGAGTAGGATGGCTCAAGCCTCGCTAACTTGCAGGTAAGGAAGGGTGGCTTGCCCCCGCTCGAGCGCCAACGGCGCGTTGGTTGGCTAAAGATCTCATGGGCATATCACTAGAAAGGAAAAGAGTCTTCTAACTAACAATGGGCAGGTTGTGAGCGGGTGTGGCCTATGTAGAAATCTGAATCAACCAGTCGCGCCGTTGGCGCTCGTGCGGGGGCAAGCCACCCTTCCTGACCTGCAAATTACCGGAGGCCCCTCATGGGCTATTCACATTGATGTCAAACTCTCTTACAAGAATTATCGCCTGCGTATCTCTTCTAACGCTTTTTGCCTTTGCTTTAGTAGGCCACACGCTACCCTGGGGAGATTGGCAGCGCCTTTCTGCGGAGCCCATCATGCGCCCGCGCGGCAACACGTTTGAATCGGCAGGCGTCTTTAATCCGGGAGTGGTGAAAAGGGGAAATCAATTCGTCATGCTCTATAGGGTACAAGATGAAAACGGGACTTCGCGACTGGGCTACGCCACGAGTTCGGACGGCGTAACCTTTATTCGTCGGGCCAAACCAATCTTGGGGCCTGCCACCGAATACGAGCGAGATGGGGGTCTGGAAGACCCTCGATTGGTCAAGATCAATGACACTTATTACCTGACTTATACTGGCTATAACAAAAAGGACGCTCAGCTCTGTCTGGCTACTTCCAGGGATCTGATCAACTGGAACCGTCAGGGCGTGATCCTGCCCGCTTACAAGGGTCGCTGGAACGTTGGTTGGACCAAAGCCGGTGCCATCATTTCGCAGAAGATTAATGGCAAGTACTGGATGTATTTCATGGCCGATGCAGCAGGACGACCTAATCAGATGGGCGTGGCTTATTCTTCCGACCTGGTCCACTGGATAGAACCGCTCGACCGGCCGGTGCTCGAGCGACGTCCAGGCTATTTTGATTCCCATGTGGTAGAGCCAGGACCTCCACCGGTGATCACTAAAGATGGGATTTTCATGGTCTACAACGGTGCCGACGACAAAACTGTTTACGCAACGGGATGGGTGCTGTTTGACAAGAATGATCCTACCAGGGTGCTCGCTCGTTCTGAGAAGCCGATTTTCAGTGTGGAGAGGGAGTGGGAAAAAATTGGCCAGGTTTCGAACGTGGTGTTCGTCTCGGGGATGGTACGCGACGGCAACAGATGGCTTTTCTACTATGGTGGGGCTGACAAATATGTGGGAGTGGCCGTCGCCCCAGCACTTTGATTGTCTCCAAATGAATATGTTGTCAAGCGAATCCAACTTTGGGTACTGGTTTAGTTTATTGATAGCGCTTCCATTTTTTCAGATCCTGTTCGGATGCGGGTTTCAGGCTGATCGCAGCGCCGCCGCCACTCGCCAAATTGATTTTCAGTCTGGTTTGGTCGTTTACGAGAAAGTTCTGAATCTGATATGCCATCGGATTGTTTTCCCAATGAGCATTGGCAGCATCGGCGTAGAGGGTAGCGACATACCAGCGTTTTGGAGTGAGATAGCTCAAGGGGATATTTGAAGCACGCGGCTGCTCATCTGTGATCGATCCGATGTACCATTCGTCTTTGTTTTTAGCCTTGCGCGCGATAGCAAGATAGTCACCCGGCTCTGCCTCTAAAATCCTGGTATCGTCCCAATCAACTGGCACGTCCTTGATGAACTGGAACGCATCCATAAAACGCTCGTAGTTTCCCGGTAAGTCGGCCGCCATTTGTAAGGGGCTATACATCGTGACGTATAAAGCCAACTGCTTGGCCAACGTGGTATGCACCTGTTCCTTCTTGCCCGGTTGGTAGGAGTTGAGTTTGATCTGGAAAATTCCTGGCGTGTAATCCATTGGCCCACCCATCAAGCGGGTGAAAGGTAAAATCGTTTCGTGTTCGGGAGGGTTGCCCACACTCCACGCGTTAAACTCGTTGCCCCTGGCCGCTTCACAAGCAAGCCAGTTTGGGTAAGTACGGTGTAATCCCGTCGGGCGGACCGGCTCATGAGCATCCAGCATAATTCTATTTTGGGCCATTTTTTCTGCTACCCGGATATAGTGATTGACCATCCATTGACCGTCATGATGCTCGCCCCTGGGAATAATCCTGCCCACGTATCCTGTTTTGACCGAGTCGTATCCGTGTTGCTTCATGAAGCGAATCGCTTCGTCCATCCTGCGTTCGTAGTTTGTCACCGAAGCTGAAGTCTCGTGGTGCATGATAAGTTTGACGTGCTTTGCGGATGCGTACTCCTGGAGTTCGTTGACATTGAAGTCGGGATAGGGGGTCACGAAGTCGAACACGTCTTCTTTCCAGTTACCGAACCAATCTTCCCAGCCGACATTCCAACCTTCTACCAGTACACCGTCGAAGCCGTGTTGAGCGGCAAAATCTATGTAGCGCTTCGTGTTTGCGGTGGTGGCGCCGTGTTTGCCATTGGGTTTCAGACCTGCCCAATCTGTATCTGCTAATTTTATGTTGCCCACATCGGCGTAATTCCAGCTGGCTTTCCCTACATGCATTTCCCACCAAATGCCTACATATTTCTGGGGCTTGATCCAGCTCACATCCTGGATTTTAGAATGTTCATTCAAGTTCAAAATAAGCCTGGAAGCCAGAATGTCCGCCGCTTTATCGCTCACGACAATCGTGCGCCACGGAGTTTTAGCCGGGGCTTGCAGGTACGCCTTGTTGCCGACTGCGTCAGGCACTAGATGTGAAGACAGACGAAACGTCTGTTTATCTGCTAAATTATCTATCAGCAAATCCATTGCCGGGTAATTAACCAGGGCCGCCTCGTGAATGTTGATGTATAGCCCCTCAGAAGTCTTCATCATCAAGGGTGTCTGCACGGCATTGGCAGGGATGACCCATCGGAAGGCAATCTCCTGGGCGGCCTTACCCTTCGTCGCATCTATCTCGCTGAGTCTGGTGGTTGAGTAGGCATACTCGTTCGTGTCGTAATCGCCTGGAATCCAGAAGGTCTTATGGTCTCCCGTTAGGTTAAACTCGGTCTTTTCATCCGAAACGGTGAAATACTTCAACTCGTTTTGCTCGGGAAATTCATAGCGAAATCCCAGACCGTCATCGAATAAACGAAATCTAATTATCATCCTTCGGCTGTTGACGGAGGCTTGTTGAAGCGTGACTGCTAGTTCTCGGTAATGATTACGAATCTGTTTTTCCTCTCCCCATACCGGTGCCCAGGTTTCGTCCATCTGGGATGGTTCGGCTTTGACGATGGTGAAGCCTTTGGTAAGACCGGGCTGTTCTTTCAATTCAATCCCCAGCCTGCTTTTTTGCACAACCGGCTTTCCATCGATGGAAAGCGTATAGGTAGGCTCACCGTCGCCACTCAACCCGAAAGAAAGTGATAGTTTTCCATCGGGAGACTTTACGTTTTGAGCAAAAGTATTGAGGCTCAAAAGCAAGACGAAGAGGATGAGTAGTCCTTTTCTCATAGGTGTTTCTTATTCCTTTGCACTCTTGAAATGACGGATTGAAGCCAATACAAAAACTTCAACCCCTCTGAATAAGTTAATGGCGTCTTTCCAAAACCCGCGCAGCGGGTGGAAGCATAAAGCCTGGGGTGGAGCGGAGCGGAACCCCAGGATGATGAAAGGTAAGAAAACCCAGCGCGCGAAGCGTGCGACAGCGCAAGCTATGATTTACTCTCAATGAGTGGCTGTCGCCCACTTCGTGGGCTCTTCGTTTTTACTCCAACAATCCTGGGGTTCCGCTTCGCTCCACCCCAGGCTTTATGCTGTCGCCGCGCTTCGCGGGCTCACGGCAAACTTTCAATGACTTGTTTCGGAGGTTCTATAAATTCTCGCTTCCCAGCCTTTCAAGTTCAAGGTCGTAACATTCACTTCTTTGGCGTCTGAGTTTGAAAGCGCCAACTGACCTGCTGTCAGGCCTTCGGGCAGCGTGTACGCCATATTGTCTTTTGAAAGATTTAGAACGACCAAATATTTATCCGCTCCGAGGGAGCGAGTATAGGCAAAGATTGAAGGGTGTTGCGGGTCGAGGTCCTTGTAGTCGCCGTAGATCAAGGCAGGAGTTCTTTTCCGCAACTCGATCATTTTCTTGAAATAATTATAAATCGAGTTTTGGTCCGCCAAAGCCTGCCTGGCATTGATCTCTTTGTAATTTGGATTCACCGCAAGCCACGCTTTAGGTGCGGTAGTAAAACCGCCGTTGGCGGATTCGTCCCACTGCATTGGCGTGCGGGAGTGATCGCGGCTGGTTTTCCGTAGGTGAGCGATATAATCGGCTGCGTCGACTTGTTTGGTCAAAACCTCAGCCTTCCAGGCATTCTTCACCTCAATATCATCAAACTCTTCGATCTTCGTGAAAGGATAGTTGGTCATCCCCAGTTCATCGCCTTGATAGATGAACGGCGTGCCTTTCTGCGTCAGCAGTATCGTCGCCAACGCTTTCGCCGAAGCTAAGCGATACGGTGGTGAGTCGTCACCGAAGTGAGAAACCACACGCGGGTTATCGTGGTTGGACAAAAAGACCGTATTCCAACTATGCACATCCAGGGCCTTGTCGTAGCGGGAGTAGATCGCCTTAAAATCGCGCCAGGTCCACGGTTTCTTTCGCCACCGCTGACGGTCAATGCCGACGACGTCGAACTGAAAAATCATGTTCAATTCATTGCGTCTTTCGTCCACGAGCAAAGGCGTCTTCTCGAGCGTCCAGCCCGCAGCTTCACCGACAGTCATCACGTCATATTTTGACAATACTTCCCGATTCATTTCTTGAATGTAATCATGGAGTTTCGGCCCCGAAGCATAGACTTTGCCGAAATTGCCGTCGTAGTCTTTAGGAAAATCCGGGAAGCTCTGGTCTTTTGAGATGAAGGGAATCACGTCCATGCGGAAGCCGTCTGCTCCTTTATCGAGCCAGAATTTCATAATGTCGTAGACTTCGCGGCGCACTTTCGGATTTTCCCAATTTAGATCAGGCTGCTTTTCGGCGAAGAGGTGCAGGTAGTATTCGCCGGTTGCTGGATCTTTCTTCCAGGCCGGACCGGAAAAGTACGAGACCCAGTTATTCGGCTCTTTGCCCTCTTTCCCGGGACGCCAAACGTAGTAATCGCGGTAGGGATTGTCTTTTGACTTACGGCTCTCAACGAACCAGGCGTGCTCGTCGCTGGAATGGTTAACCACAAGGTCAAGAATCATCTTCATGTTGCGCTGTTTCACGCCTTTCAGCAGTTCATCAAAATCTGCCATGGTGCCGAACTCCGTCATTATTTTTCGATAGTCCCGGATGTCGTAACCGTTATCCGCGTTAGGTGAGTCGTACATTGGACTCAGCCAAATAACGTCCACGCCTAAGCCCTTGATGTAATCGAGTTGTGAAGTAATACCTTTTAGGTCACCAATACCGTCGCCGTTAGAATCCTTGAACGAGCGGGGGTAGATTTGATAGACGACGGCTTCTTTCCACCATTTTTTGAGGTAACCGTTGGCGGTGGTGTCATTTTGAGAGCTGGGTTTTGGCGTTTCGGTGGTTGTCTTATTTCCCGTTTGACAAGCCGCCAAAATAAATACAACAGCAAACATCAGAATCATTAAATATAAATGTTTCATGAAAGAGTTCCTTTGCTTTCCGGCGCTTGCCGACAAAACATCGGGGCAGTAGCCCGACTGTTAAGGAGGGCTCCGGGTGCGAATCAAAGCCCTCCTTAACAGTCGGGCTACTGCCCCGGACTTTTCCGCCGAAGAGGGATAGTCAACTCTCGCCGGACGTAGCTGTCTGGTGGTCCATCGAAAGCAACTAGCAAACGCGTTGTGGGAATTGGACCTGTTTCCACTGTGGCGCCGCTGACCTCGCCGAGCTGATGCGGAGTGCGCACGCTCAAACCATAGGATTGCCCACCAATTCCTTCAAGCACGAGATGCAAAGCGTCCCGATCGGCGCGTGAACGAAGAATCCGCAACCCTTTGTTCTGTGCGCCCGGCGCTGGTGTTTCCTGATCTGCGAAAACTTCTGTTCCTTCGTCGTAACTATATATGACCTCGATGGGTTCCCGGTTGGCATTAAAAGTAACTTCAGCGCGTTGTATATCACCAATGCTCTTCATCACAAATTCGATCGAGCGCCCCTGGAGCTTTACGGCGCGGACTCGCGCGTCAAGCGGAAAGGCCGGGGCAACGGTGATTCTGGTGATGTTGTCGTTTGCTTTTGCGTCGTTGGGTGTCGCCCCTCGTCGAGTGATCTTTACCGTTAGGTTTCCCGCGCTACGTTCCAGTTTAAGATCAAAGTGCGTGTTGCCCACGGCGACATTCCGTACTTCTACCCGGTCCCAGTTGGCCGGTAACTGCGGCTCAAAGCGAAGCTCTTTGCCGCCGGCGCCGGCTTCAAGGCCCAACAATCCGCGAATAACTGGCATTATGACCATTGCCTCAGACCAAACCTGATGATGCGACGAGCGACCAAAGGGCGCATTGAAATCGCCGGACAATAACTCTGTCACGTAACCAAGTGCGTTTGTATAAGTGAGCAACGCGTTTGCCATTAATGCCTGGTAGGCGACGTGTGGGCGACCATAACGGTAAGCCCCCGTGCTGGTCCAGCCGGTGAAGAGCGGCCAGACAGCGCCATAGTGATACGAGAGTGGATCGTAAAGTTTGCTCTCATTCGAGATGATTCTCGAGCCCCAGTCCGTCGCCATCCGTCCGCTGCCCAGGTGATCTATCTCTAATTGCGCACGATCATCCGACACTGTGCGCCACCAGAGAGGCACAGCCGGCATGACCGTATCCTCATCGATGATTGTGGCTTTGCTGAGTTCTTCCATGCGGGCCTGGCGGAGAGCGCGGTTTGGACCAGGATCGGCTTTGGGCGGTTCGGCTGGAGGGCGTTTTGTTGCGAATGCGTAATAGGACCGATCAGCGAGCCAGTAGGTTTGCTCCATCGCGAGGCGTGTTCGCTCGGCATTAGCGCGCGCCGTCCCGGCCAGCGCACCATCGCCGAGAGCATCCGCCATCTCAGCCAGGCTGCGCGATGCCTCGATCCAGAGACCTTGCATGTAGATTTCCTCATGTGGCGGATAGAGTCCACCACCTTCAACCCAGCCGTGGCCGAACTTCGTTTTCGTTGAATTCTCAATTAGTTGATTGCCGTCCGTGTCAGAGGAGGCAGAGAAGCGATAAGCCTTGATGATCGAGTCCCAGTTTGTCCGGAGAAAATCCTTGTCGCCGCTGGCCCGCCAGTAATCGCCGTGGGCAATCACATAGAGTGGCGTGCCGTCGGCGCTATTCCAGGGAAATTCGTAATCGGTGAACCAGGGAATCAGTGATGCGCTCTGCGAGATCTCGTGCGGAATCTTGCCATCCGCCCTCTGAAACTTCTTCAGGAATTCCAAAGCTGTTCTGGTAGTTCCAAAGTCGCCATACGAGTTGATCGCAAAGGAGGTCCAGAGAGCGTCGCGCCCAAAGAACCAGGCAAAGCCTGGTCGTTCGCTATCGCCCGAGGTGCGAAACCCGGCAACGATCCCCATCCCCAGAAAAGGGTTCGTTGCAATTCCTTTGTCGATGCCGATCTTCGCCCACTCGAAGGCCCTGTTCAAACGTTCATCGGGCGTCGTGATATTAGTTGTCTCGTTTTGTAACCGCTGGTAGTAAGAAATATTTTTGTCATAGAGGGCCTGAGCGGAAGTCAGCAGATGCTGGTAAGCTTCCTTTGCTTTATTGCGTCCTTCAACGCTTCCGGTAATGACAATCGGAATGAAGTGCGACTTGAGTGCGTCTGCAGCAGGTTCTATGGACAGTCGAACGGGCACATCGCGCGGTTCCTCCTGGTAGGGCATAACAGGGATGTCTTGCGCTGCGGGCGATCCAATCATGCCAACGAACCG
>DASWDX010000447.1:0-3831 GCA_036395055.1 Pyrinomonadaceae bacterium
GTGTATATACTCTCGCAACAGTAAATCGAGAACCGCTTTCAACGTTCCCGGGTAGCCGTGGTTATATTCCGGCGAAACTATTACTAACCCATCGGCGCGAATAATTGCGTCTCGCCACTCCGGGAAAAGATCCTTGAGTCCCTGACTGTAATCATCCCGTGGCAACGCAAAGTCGGTCGCATCAAGTAGCCTCGTTTCAATCTCGGGCCGCTTCTGCATCTCCCCAATCAACCATTTGGCCGCATGCATATTTCTCCTGATTTGTTGTTCTGTTATCAGTGGAGAAACTATTTCTGCCAGTTTTGTTAGGAACAAATCGAAAAAACCGCAACAGCGTGCAAGTCCCGAAAATGCTTTTGGAGATGAGAGCGTTACTCAATCACAATTTCGTCTACGAAGATCCATGGTTCACCGCCCTTACCGGGATGCCATTCGGGCATTCTTCCGTGGTTAATGGCTTTGACCCGCACGTAACGCGCCCTTTGGGTCGGGATGGTGTGCACGAAGTCTCGCATCACAACGCCGTACTCTTTATCCGAGACGTCATTAGCAATTGCAGTTGCGGGTGTATATCTTTCGCCGTCGGTTGAGAGCTCAAACTCAACCCGTCGCGGCATCCAGATCCACGAACCTATGTCCTGCAAAAACCCTGCGCCTAGTTTTCTAATTTCCTGGATTTTTCCCAGGTCGATGACGGCTACAAAATCCTGACCCTCGTAACCCTGCCACGATCCGGTGCTGAAGTTCCGGTTTCCTCTGACACCATCAATCAGCGCCAGATCACCGCCGGCAGCATACTGTGAACTGTAATGCGAAGCGATGCTGATGCTCCATTCATGGGGAATTTTTTGAAAAACGGCGCTGGCGATCAAGCTCCTCGCGCCATTACTGCCGACGGCGATCGCCTTAACTGTGGTCGTCTTGCGGATGACGAAGGGTCTTGCGAAGACTTGCGAATTCGTGTCAGGTTCGGACTCGTCGGTGGTGAAGTAGATGCGCTGCTGCCCGCTGCGAGAGGGGATAACTACCTCCATCTGCTCCTTGAACGTCTTCGCCGGCGCCTCTATTACAGGCACGAGCACGAGCTTCGCTGCGGAGATGTGCGATATTGGAACATCGGCGGTGCCTGAGCCCCAAACAAAATTCGGCTGAGGCCCTATTTGAAAAACCAACTCGCCGCCTTTCATCAGATCTTTGTGCAAAAGGTATGAGTGACTGTAAGGCTGACCATTGAGTGTCGCGCTTTGAATGTAAATATTTCGTGCTGAAACACCGCGCGCTTTGACCACAAAAGATTTTCCGTTTTCGAGATTGAACCGCAACTCGGGAAATAATGGGGTGCCCATCGCATAGAGAGGTGCTCCCGGTGTAACTGGATAGAAACCTGCGGCGCTCATCACGTACCACGCCGACATCTGCCCACAATCTTCATTGCCAATGAGGCCCGCGGGTTCTGCCAAATAGAAGTTGTCCATGATCTGTCGTACACGCCGTTGCGTCTTCCATGGCTGGCCAACGTAATCATAAAGATATGCCATGTGATGACTCGGCTCATTCCCGTGAGCGTATTGGCCGATCAGTCCGGTGATGTCGGCTTGTTCGCGACCGGTAGTTTTGCTTTCCGTCGTAAACAACTCATCGAGTTTTCGCCCGAACTTTTCCTTTCCGCCCAGCAATTCGATCAATCCAGAGATATCCTGGGGCACGAAGAAACTGTACTGCCATGAATTTGCTTCGGTGAAGTTGAAATCGACTTCACGCGGATCGAAAGGAGCGAGCCAGCCTCCATTCCTGCGCGGACGCGCAAAGCCTGTTTCCGGATCAAACACGTTGCGGTAAAACTGCGCCCGCTGGATGAAAGTGCTGTGATCGGTTTCGTGACCCAGCAAACCCGCCATTTCCGCAATGCACCAATCGTCGTAAGCATACTCGAGTGTCTTCGAGACGGACTCGCGATCGTCTTCCATGCTGATAAAGCCCTGGTTGATGTAGGCGCCGAGCCCAAACTGTTTCAATTCGGCACTATGCTTCATCGCGACAAAAGCTTTCTCGCGATCAAAACCGCCTATGCCCTTAATTGCAGCGTCGGCGATCATGGGCACGGCGTGGTACCCGATCATCGTGTCGGTCTCATTGCCTGCGAGTTCCCAAACCGGCAGTCGCCCACCAAAGTCATACTGAGCCAGAAATGTATTGATGAAATCGGCAGTCCGCTTTTGCTCGATAATGGTGTAAAGCGGATGCGCGGCCCGAAACGTATCCCACAATGAGAAGACTGAATAGTTTGTGAAGCCGCCGGCTGTGTGCGTTTTCAAGTCGCGACCGCGAAACTCACCATCAACATCCATGAACAGATTCGGCGCAATCATCGTGTGATAGAGCGCGGTATAGAACGTCTTCAGTTGATCCTCGCTGCCACCGTTGATCTCCAGGCGATTCAATTCGCGGTTCCAGGCAGTCTGCGCCTGTTGCACCACGCGTTCGAAATTCCACCCGCGCAGCTCGGCAGCAAGATTGTGACGGGCGCCTTCTATGCTGACGGAAGAGATCGCAACTTTTACCAGAATGGGTCGACGGTTTATTGGGAAATTGAAAATTGCTTTGATGCTTGTTCCGCGCGCTTCTTTCAGACTGCGGTCCAGCTTGCCATCCAGAGCGATCTCAAACTCGAACGGCTGCGAAAAATCAGCTACAAAATACACAATCTGATCTTTGGCCCAACCAGTCGAGCGGCGGTAGCCTTCAATGTGGGAGGAATCAATGATGCGCAGGAATGAATCAAGTACCTCATCACGATGGACTAAATCCAGAATGATGTTGGGGCGACTCTCTTTCGGATAGGTGTAACGATGAAAGCCCACGCGATTCGTGCTTGTTAAGTCAGCCTTGATGTTGCCATCGTCGAGAATCACCGAATAAGAGCCTGGCGATGCTTTTTCGTTCCGGTGATTGAACGGTGAGGCGTAGCCTTTGTCGGTTTTGCCGTCAACCAGCGCATCCAGAGACCGCTGGCCGCTCGTTGGCATCAGCAGGATGTCGCCATAATCAGAGATGCCTGTGCCGCTCAGATGCGTATGACTGAAACCGTAGATGATCTGGTCGGAGTAGTGATAGCCGGAGCAACTATCCCAGCCGCTCAAACGGGTGTCGGGACTAAGCTGGACCATGCCAAACGGGAGCGTTGCTCCTGGAAATGTATGGCCGTGTCCACCGGTACCGATTAAAGGATCGACAAACTGCGTCAGGTTCCGCTGAGCAGAGATAGCCACCGGAAATAATAGGAAACAGAGCAACAGCCTGCTAATGAATCGCATAGTTCTAGTGACTCTGTGCGTTGGCAATCTGTTCCAGGTAATTTTTGAGTTCGGCATGACCGCCATGGTCAGCCCAACCGGCAGGCGTCGAATGAACTTTAGTATCTTTGACGCTCACATTCGCGCCCCGTTCGATTAAGAACTCCACCATTGCGCGATGGCCGTTCAGCGCCGCATAGTGCAAGCCAGTGCCTGAGTAATCAAAACCGGGTGGAACCGCGTTGATCTGCGCACCTTTCTGCAATAACAACCGCGCCGCGTCGATGTGGTTGTGCATACAAGCATAGACAAAGGCGTTGTTGATGATGTCCTGGGAATCATTCGACCAGCCGGCGACCTTCGCCTGCAATTCGTCCTTAATCACGCCAGTCAAATTCGACTTTTGCAACTCGCCAAACGGCCAATCAATCTTGCCGGCTTCCGGACTCAGACTTCCGTCGCTCCGGAAGAAGCTCTCGATCAAATCTGTGCGACCAAGGCCAGCCGCAATGCGCAGGTTGTGCACTGAGGCGCCGCG
>DASWDX010000448.1:0-3955 GCA_036395055.1 Pyrinomonadaceae bacterium
CCGTTGCCGACCAGTTTGTTTACGGCGCTATCGGACGAGTGTCGCGCGAGGCACCTGTATTCATCCTGCGTCATGAGCACACGGAAACAGTGCCCGGTGGCGCGGCAAACTGTGCCGTGAATCTCGCATCGCTGGGCGCAACGGTTTCGTTGATAAGTGTGGCCGGGGAAGATGAGGCAGGACGCGCTCTGGTTGAGAAGCTGAATTCCGCCGGCGTTGATTGTAGCGGTGTGTTGACCTCGCCAGCACTACGAACTACCACGAAGGTTCGAATTCTCGCCGGGCAGCTACACTCCACGCGCCAACAGGTGATCAGAATCGACTATGAAGGCGAAACTCTAAGCGATCCGGAACTGCGCGCGCGGCTGTGCGAACGCGTTCTCCAGCAGGCACAGACCGCCGATGCCGTGATTATCTCTGATTACAATTACGGTGTTGCCGACGCCGCGATGGTTTCCTTCACCCGCGAAGCCGCTGCGGCGCGAAAGATCCCAGCGTTGGCAGACTCACGTTTTCAGCTCTCAAATTTCACTGGGTTTACTTCCGCCACTCCGAACCAGGATGAAGTTGAGCAACTGCTTGGGAAGGAGATCATGCAGAAGGATGAATTGGAAAGAGCTGGGAAAGCGTTGCTCGAGCGTCTTCGTTATCGCGCTTTGCTCGTCACTCGTGGCAGCGACGGAATGATGCTGCTTGAGGACGGCGTGCCGGCAGTTCACCTCGATGCTGTCGGCGCTCGTGAGCCCGTCGACGTCACTGGCGCGGGCGATACCGTCATGGCTGCTTACACGCTCGCGCTAGCCTCTGACTCGTCTTTCCCAGACGCGGCGCGCTTGGCGAATTACGCTGGAGGGCTTGTCGTGATGAAGCGTGGCACGGCAACGGTGACGCGCGAAGAGCTTGAGAACTCCGTCTTGCATTCCGAATTGACCTGGACCGATGACTAACCTTCCGCCAGAACAGATCAAAACAACTTCGCTGATCCTTGAGCGCGAAGCGCTAATCACCCGGATAACCGAGGAAAAGGCAAAAGGCTCGCGCATTGTTCTCGCCAACGGCTGCTTCGACGTTTTGCACGCTGGCCACATTCGCTACCTCAAGGGTGCGCGCGCACTGGGTGACCTGCTGGTGGTTGGAGTCAATTCCGACGACCAGGTCAGCAGGCTGAAAGGGGCAGGGCGGCCAATCTTACCTGAACGTGATCGCGCCGAGCTGGTCGCGTCGTTGGCGGCGGTGGACTTAGTAACGATATTCGACGAACCTACGGTGACAGAATTGCTGCTGGCGGTAAGGCCCGAGGTACATGCCAAGGGCACGGATTACACGGAGGAAACTGTCCCGGAGCGCGATGTGGTACGATCTTATGGCGGCGCTGTCCGAATCGTCGGAGATCCCAAAGATCATTCAACTTCGGAACTGATGAGAAAAGTAAGCAGTGAGCAGGAAAATTGAAAAAAGTGGGCAGTGGGCAGTGAGCAGAAAAGACGGGGCAGTATCGGAAAACAGTGGCCTCAGATGCCCACCCTGCATCGAGCCGCTTGCATACCCTATTGCCGAGTGCTTGCCTCTTGCTGCCCACTGCCCACCGCCCACTGATTAATGCGAATCCTTATTGTAAAACTTGGCAGCATCGGCGACATCGTGCACACCTTACCAGCCCTGGCGGCCATTCGGAAGGCGTTGCCTCGATCCGAAATCTCCTGGGTAGTCGAACATCGCGCTGCAGAAATTTTAAGAGACAACCCACTTCTGGATCGTCTCATCGAAGTCGACACGAAGGCCTTGAGGCGCGGGTTGATGTCTGGGGAGACGCTGCGGGCACCGCGCCAGCAGTTACGTCAGCTTCGCGTCTCAGCCTTCGATTTAGCTTTAGATTTTCAGGGACTAATCAAGTCCGCGTCAATTGCGCGCCTTTCCGGCGCGCGTCGTGTTTTTGGGTTCTCGCGCGATTCGTTGCGCGAGCCTGCCAGCCGAATCCTAATCTCGCGATCAATCCCAATATCCAAAAATTCGCACGTTATCCGAAAAAACTTAACTCTGGCCAGCGGTGCTTTAGGAATTTCGATCTCTGATCAACCAGCCGACCTCGAGTTTCCAATCGCAACAAATTCCGCCCATCAAGCTGAAGCTTTGAACGCTGCTGACGGAACCGACTTCGCTATCCTCAATCCGGGAGGGGGTTGGCCAACAAAACTCTGGAGCGCTGAACGCTTTGGCCGATTAGCCGATGAACTCTGGTTGCATTACGGTTTGCACTCACTGGTTACACATGGCCCTGGAGAAGCGCAACTGGCCGAGACGGTTTTGCAAGCAAGTCAATCGGGAAAGGCTCGCGCCGTGAACGTTTCGTTAAAAGGTTTCTACGAGCTGGCCAAACGCGCTCAGGTTTATGTAGGCGGCGACACTGGGCCGACGCACTTGGCTATCGCCGCGGGCGCGCCCATAGTCGGCCTTTTTGGCCCCACTGAATGGTGGCGCAATGGCAGTTTGCGCCCGACCGACATCTGCGCTGAACGAGTCGACATTGATTGTCGTACTGACTGCCATCGTCGAGCCTGCTCAAAGTGGATTTGCATGGACATTGAACTAGAAAGAGTTTTTCAGGCGGTAGCACAGAGATTAGAAACAGCGCGGGCATTGCTGCCTATAGTCGTGTAGGGTAGTGCCGCCGGCAAGTTTCCCCTGGAGTTAAAACGATATTGCGTAGAGGCGGAACCTGGATACAACGCTGGCGCGTGCCGCTTGGCTTTTTGTGTGCGGCGCTCTTTATTTTGTTTGCGCGACCGCGTCCCGCCACACTTCTTGTCGGCGCTGTCATTTCTTTAATTGGAGTTTTGCTGCGCGCCTGGGCCTCCGGTCACATTCGGAAAAACGACGCCCTCGCTATTTCGGGTCCATACGCGTACACACGCAACCCGCTCTATTTCGGAAGTTTTATCCTGGGACTTGGCTTCACGATAGGCGCCGGTAGGTGGTGGCTCGGAATCCTATTCGCATTGCTGTTTCTTGGCATCTATTTACCGGTTATGCGCGTCGAATCTGCCACACTGGCACAACTTTTTGGCGAGAATTTTCAAGCGTACGCCAGGGAAGTGCCACTGTTTTTGCCGCGGTTGACGCCCTATCGCAGCGCTCAGACCAGAATAGGATTTGACCGGGGCCTTTACCTGAGATATCGAGAGTATCGAGCTGCACTCGGTTTGTTGATCGCCTGGGGGTTGCTGGTTCTTAAGGCCTTTTACGTGAAATGAAATCCCATACTCGAAAACTTCTCGCTGAAATTGTTGTTCTGATCGTCGCCCCTGTAATTACGAGTTTCCAGCCGGTGGCTGGTTCGGGGCTGGTTTTTGCGCAGAGGGTTGCTGGGCCTGCGATTGGTTCGGGTCTGGCTGAGCCTGTCAGTCGGGTTCGGGTGCATCCCTTTGAGCCCAGCGAAGAACTCTTATACGTAGCCGAGTTTTCGCGATCTCTCTTGAAGAAAATAGACGTCGCCGACTTTCGTTTCACTGCCGGCAGAGAACCGTCGTTGCGGAAGGTTGTCGATATTGAAACGGGGCGTGCTGGCGGCTCCGCCTATTCCCTGAAATTCACCGGTGAAGTCTCGAGCAAAGGTTTTTTTAGTAAACTTTTTAATTTGCGGTTGCGAGAACGCATTGAATCAATTGTCGAGCCCACGTCGTTCACCGTCGAAAAGACAAAGAGAGTAGACGAGCAGGGAAAACGCGCGCGTATCAGTGAGTCGATCTATAACAACGGCAGGGTGGTTTGGCTCGAGCGCGATCCAAATAATCCCTCGCGTCCGCCCCGCACCTCAAGCGCCGCGTTTTCGGGTCAGGTACAGGACGTCTTGTCCGCAATTTACTTCTTGAGAACGCAGCCGCTGCAGGTTGGGAAGACGTTCGAAATAACTGTCAGCGATTCTGGGTTGGTGTACCAGGTTCCAGTGCATGTAGTT
>DASWDX010000449.1:0-6139 GCA_036395055.1 Pyrinomonadaceae bacterium
GCACTACGCAACTCCATTCGCGGGCTAATCGAGAAGGGGAATAAGAAAATTCTCCTCAATCTCGGTGGCGTGAAAAATATCGACTCGAGTGGGATAGGCGAACTGATAGCCAACTATACAACCCTTAGCCGCGATGGCGGACAACTCAAGCTATTGAGTCTTACTGACAAGATTCAGAATCTTCTCGTCATTACTAAACTGCTAACGGTATTCGACTCCTACGACAATGAAGCGGAGGCTTTGAATAGCTTTAAATGACAGTGATAGGTGAAAAGTGATAAGTGATAGTATGCTCATCACTTTTCACTCATCACTTATTACTGGTTTCAAATGTTTCGTACCACCTTTCGCCGTTTGCTCGCGCTGGATGACCCACCTGAGCGAACGGCGCTCGCTTTTTCAGTTGGCGTCTTCATTGCCTTCTCTCCCTTCCTCGGTCTTCATACGATTCTGGCAACCTTCCTCGCCTTTCTATTTCGTTTTAACAAGATCGCCATATACAGCGGCACGTTCATCAATAATCCCTTTCTGACTCTGGTTCCTATTATCATTGTGTCTTATGCGATAGGGGCGCTTATCCTTGGACGCCCGCTGCGAATCCCTGCCGCGGGTGTCGAGCTGCTGAAGAATCCTCACCTTTTGACCGGCGATTACTATCGGAAGCTATTTCGAGAAAGCTGGGACATCGTTTGGCCTTTTACGATCGGCGGGATGCTGCTTTCGGTCGTTTGTTCGCTTGTTGCTTATCCAGTAACATCATCGTTGTTGCGGGCTCATCGCCGCTCGAAAGCAGCGAATTAATTTGCTTCCACGGTCTGGAGAATGGCATCTGTTTCGCCCCTGCAGCGCATCTGTAACAATCCAGAGAACCACCGCAAACGCCAAACCAGAAAAGCGATTCATCAAATATTAGGTGTTATGAAGAAGATCATTTCATTGGCAATTTTTTCCCTCCTGGCTGCCACAGTGGCTTATTCGCAAACGACTGGAGTGGTTCCTGCCGGGCAGCCTAACCGTGGGACTGGTCAATCAGCGCCGGCAGCTGCACCGCGCGAGCAACGATCAACGCAACTCCAGCAACGACCACCCTCCGGCTTTGATCTTTCGGATTATGGAGTGACCTTTCAGACCGAACCACGACTAATGATAATGATGGCCGCGCTGGAAGCCGCCGGCTTTGATCCGGTAACGGCAGACGGCGAGCCTTCGGTCTTTCGGGCGCAGGTTAGACGAGATCTTTCTGATCTCGACCCTGATCTGCGCAGCCGCTTACGTACATTTTACGAACGCAACAAGCTGCCTGCCCCAGCCACTGCTGCCGATCAAGCGGCACGCTATGTTTCGCTTGCGTTCGCGCTTGGGCCGCCGCCATTGCTTGATGCGCCGGCGCGATCTGAAGAGCTGCCCAGCAGTCTGCTGGAAGTACTTGACTTTGCACCGCTGGTGCGGGAGTTCTATCGCAGTTCGAAGATTGAAGAAAACCTCGTCAAGTATTCTCGTGCCTATCAGGCTGAAGGCGACAGGCTGCGGAAGCCAACCGCGGAAATGATTCGTGCCGTTCTATCTTATCTGCACACGCGCCCGATCACAGTTTCCCTTGAGCGCGTTCCGGTCAAATCGCCTGCGGGAAAAAAGAATGCGCCGAAAACCTACACTACCCGCGAACACCAACGCCGCTTTTTTATTGTCACTGACCTGCTCGGTGCACCTGGCGCAATTAACTTCCGGGTGATTGGCGACGAATATTATGCGGTGCTCCCGGAGGGAACAGACCCCGCTTCTTCCGAATTGCGGCGGGCTTACCTGCAATACGTGGTTGACCCGGTGGTGCTGCGGTTCAATCGCGAGATTGCCGCGCGGCGCGATCAGATTAAGTTGATAATCACTGAAAGAGAAACAGCAGGCGCTACAGTGAGCCCGGATGTTTTTCTGGCAGTTTCGCGCTCGCTGGTAGCGGCAGCCGATGCACGCTACGAAGAAACGAGGAGAATCGAAGCGCTTCATCGTGACGCCCGTGCTCGATTGGCCACTGCAATTAACGAAGTATCGCGCCAGACAATTGCGAAGGATCTGCAGGTCAACAAGACAGCGGTGGAAGATGAAACGGTCGCGCGGTTAGCAGACGACTACGAACGCGGTGCCATACTCGCATTCTTTTTCGCGGATCAGTTACGGGGTATTGAGAGTTCTGGTTTTGATGTTGCCGGGTTCTTTGCTGACATGATCGCTTTGTTCGATCCGGCACGCGAGAGCCGTCGACTTACGGAAAATGCCGAAGCTCGTCAGCGCGCGCTGGCCGCGCGGGAAGCCCGGCTCGCCGCGCGGCGGGTTCAATTGGAGACGCCTGTATACTCCGAAGCCGAAACGGCCAGGTCTGCGGCGCTGGTCAAAAAACTTGCGGAGATCGAACAGACACTTCGTCTAAAGGATTACAATAATGCGGAGTCGCGGCTGAAGGATTTGTTGAGGGAGTACTCACGCGAACCACGGATATTTTTCGCACTTGCGCAAACTGCAAGCCTGGCCGCCGCCGACGCGATCGATGAGGACGTGCAGACTGAGCGACTAAATCGGGCGCTCGGCAATTATCGTCTCGCGCTGGAGGCCTCTTCGCCGGAAACAGATCGCGCCCTTGTTTCCCGCGCTCATGAGGCTATGGGGAGAATCCACGCCTTTCTCGAGAACAAGAGCGAAGCTGCGAAGGAATTTGATGAAGCCATCAGAATTGGTAACGTCCCGGGCGGTGCCTATAAAGACGCCCTCGAAGGCAGGAAGAAGCTGCCGCCTACTAATAAGTAGGACAGGCATTTCCTGCCTGCCCGCGTTTCTGGTGCACTACAATTAATCCGGGTGACAATCCGAAGATTTTCCATTTCTCATTTTCCATATTTCATTTGCCATGGTGCAGCTGACGGTTGTTCCAGCACGTCATTGCGCTTTGGATCGCCAATGAAAAATGAAAACTGAAAAATGAGAAATGGAAAATTATGGAAAATCTCTTCTGTCTGATAACCAGGAATGCTGGCTGCCCCCACGTCTAGACACGAACAGGAGAATGGGAAAAAGGGTAATGCGGAAATAGTAATCCCGTTACCCTTTCCCCGTTACCCTTTCCCTTTTCAATTTAGATCGGCTGTTCCGCTTCCGATCTGATCACGCGCACCTTAGGTGCTTTGATCGTTCGGGGAACGACGACCTTCACTTCCGGCGTGGTCGGTAACTGAATCCGCGGGATCTGGATGTTCATCTCAGGGATCTCCCCGAGCTCGACGCGCGGGATAACGATCGTTCGCCCTTGCGGCGCGGCGCCCGGCGAGGGCATGGGAACGTCTTTCGGGGTCACACTAATAGTCCGCTGATTCTTGTTTCGGATGACCGTCAGCGTGACCTCGCCATCTTTCTTCTTATTGATTCCTCGCGCCAGGTCTCCCGATCCTTCAACCTTTTCGCCATCAATCGAAGTAATAACGTCGCCCGCTTTCAACCCAGCTTTCCCCGCCGGACTGTCGTCTTCGACGGCAGTGACCAACACGCCTTTTCCATCTCCGACACCAAAATAATCGGCAAGCTGTTTGGTTAGTTGCGTTGTGCTAACGCCGATGCGGCGGTGGTTACCGAATGAGAAAACCATGCCATCTTTCCCCGGCCCTTGTCCTTCCCACTTCCAAACGTTCGCTCCCGGCGGCATCGCTCGCTCCAGTTCCTTCAAGCGATCCAGTCCTTCTATTTTGTCGAGTCCTTTTAGTTTATCCAGGCCTTGCCATTCCATGGCATTCATCGACTCGTTGCGCTTGCCGATAGTGACCGCGACCTCTTGTTCAGCGCCACCGCGGCTAATGCCGAGCTTGACGGTTTGATCTGGTGCAACTTCCGAAACGAGTCGATTGAGTTTGCGCACACTGGTCACACTGTCGCCCTCGAACCTCACGACTACATCATCTTTTTTCAGACCCCCTTTTTCCGCGGGACTGTCTTTGATGACCTGTGTGATACCGACGCCGCGCGCTTCGCGCATTCCGTAACGAGCCATGTTTTCCTTGTTTATGTCTTCGGCATAAACACCAAGGAAACTGCCGCCTTCAACGAAAAGTGAGAAGGCTTGAGGGAATTCACCTGGCGCCCCCGGCACGCCTGGCACGGCGGGAGTAGTTGCGGGAGGCGCTGGGGTGGCTTGTTGCGCCAGCGCAATACCGGCAGTCAGAAGCAGGGAAACTATGAAATAAAAGGCATTCTTAGGGTTCATGACAGAGAGAGTCCTCCGGATAGATTTTAGGAGTTACACGCGAGCGGCTAGTTTGGGTTCCAAAAAGCCAACCGGTAACCGGGAAAAGGGGGAACGGGGGAAGGGGAAAGAGGGAAAGGGTAAGGGGAAAAGGGGCAAAGCGAAAGCATCCGCTGCGGCGGGTCAACGACCGCCCCCTGGACAGGTAGCCTCCGCGCGGAGGTGCCGCCGTCAACAAGGGTCTACGCTCGCCCAGCCTCGCTCCGATGAACGCATCGCCCAATAACAGCCGACGCGCCCTTGACCGCCCTCCTTGCTTCGGCTCGGAGGTAGATAAGGGAGCTACCGCTCCCCCCTTTTGAAAATGGCCTCAGCCATTTACACGAAATATTTGACACTACCAACAGGTAACGAGGACGGGAAAGAAACCTAACCTTTCCCCCTTACCCTTTCCCCCTTTCCCCGTTACCCCCGTTCCCCTATTCCCCTATTCGTTTGTAGACTTCTTTCCCGTCGCCTAGCTCGACTGCGATTTTCCCTTCCGAATGCGCCAGATCAAGATGCGCTACCGCCTCGGAAACGGCAAGAAACCGGTGAACGTCGTCGGCGCCAGGAAACATCTCACGCGCGATCTCCCAGGCAGTTGCCCCTGTTTTTGGCAGGAGACGGATAACCTCGGATTGACGATCCCGAATAGCTCGAAAATAACGATTGAACAATTCTTCGAAGTCGCGGACCGGCCCGCCATGGCCGCCATGCACCAAAGTTGGAGCAAAGCTACGTAACCGCGCCAGGCTAACCAAATACTCGGCGAGAGACCGGAACCGTTTGCCAGGATCGATGGGGTCCGGAGAAAGAACAGGATTCGGAGTGATACGCTTGAGCACGCAGTCGCCTGCGATCACGGTGCGGTCGGCTTCGCGTACAAAAGAACATGAACCTGGCGTGTGACCCGGCGTATGCACGATGCGTAAGGCCCCTGTTTCAAAGTCAAGTTGTTCTTCGTCGCGCAGCTCACTATATTCGTCTGCCTCGAATGAGTCGGCATACTGTCGCACGCCTTCATACATCTTGCGCATGGTTTCGATCTCTTCGGGAGTTACACCAGCGCGCACTAAGAGGCTGCGATGCTCCTCGTACTCGAGCCTGCCGACGCGATGGCCGGTCTCCCAGGGATGCACCAGCACCTCGGCATCCTTCGCCTCATCGCGAACCGAGCGAGCAAGTCCGCAGTGATCTTCGTGCGCGTGTGTTAGTACAATCCGGCGGATGTCAGACACGCGAATACGCGCTTTTCGAAGGCCTTCATGGAGCGCATCATTCGCTTCTTTTGTTTTCGGGCCCGTGTCGATGAGTGTGACCGGATCTTCCGGGATCAGATAGACGTTAACCGGTCCAATGTAGAACGGCGTGGGTAGCGAGATGGGATTGATTCGCATCTTGTCTGTTGCTGATTTCCTTCAATCGACCATTGATGGCGGCCGATTGTACATGCAAATTCTCTTTTGCCGGACGTTTAGTGCTCCAAAAGGACGTCGGATTTGATCTCAAGGCGAGATCAGATAGCCTTACTCCTTTGAGTTGTTCTACAAAGTAGGCTTATTGCTTATGAAATACTCCCGGTTCGAAGAGCTCCCGGTTTGGAACGATGCGATTGAGTTATCCGTTCGAGTGTTTACGCTGACTGCACTACCAGTATTCAGACGTTATGCGAGTGTGCGAGATCAGATTGAGCGAGCTTCGATGTCAATATCAAACAGTGTCGCAGAAGGTTTTGAAAGAGGAACCACCCAGGAAACGCTTACTTTTCTCTACATCGCACGCGGGTCATCAGGCGAAACGCGGTCGGTCTTGTATCTCTGCGAGCGCTTACCCGGTCTCGCCGATCTCAAATCGGAGATCTCAGATCTCAAAACG
>DASWDX010000450.1:0-4997 GCA_036395055.1 Pyrinomonadaceae bacterium
CCGCTACGGTGGGCGCCCATCTTGCGGTAGAAACCTTCTGCGTTTGGGTCTGACGAGATCTCGACTTCGGAAATATCCCGCCGTGCCGCATTTTGCATGGCGTGGATGAACAGTTCTTTGCCGACACCTGTGCCGATGTGAGCAGGCGCTACCCACATATGATCGAGCTCAGCTTTGTCATCGCGGATAATCAAAGCGTAGAAGCCCAGTAGATCACCTTCGCTTTCAGCGACGTACACTTGATTGGCAACGACAAAGTCCGGCGAGATAGTGAGGTCGTCTTGCCAGTGCTCGATCCAATGTTCCGGATAGCCCCAATGCCGTTTGGCATCCTGGGCAATGGTAGTCAGCGTCGCGGCGTCTTCTATTCGTGCTGGTCGAATTTGCACAGGCACTCAGCAATGCGAGTTAAGATCGCAATTAAGAACCAGTCAAGGGCTTTGCCAGAATGAGCCATCAGCGTATTCGATGCGCACAAGGACAACTGCCTCGCCTAGATTTACCCGCTCCTTCTTGTCGAGCGCATAGATGCTGATCGTCTTGGTGGGGGGTGACGGATTAAAAAACGAGAGTTCTTTGCTTTTGCCAGGCCCAATGTTTTCCGTGCTTGCGAACTGGTGTCTTCCAATCTCCTGCTCTGTAGCGGAGTCAAAGAAGATGTAATCCCAGTCTAATTCTTTAATTGTCTTCGCGCCGATATTTTTGACGGAGACTTTGTAGATGAAGGCATAGCGAGGGGGAGCAGGAGGTCGTGACTTGATGACCTGCTCGGCGCGGGCCTCGCGCTCAATCCTGTTTGCCTCGCCGATGTTTCCCAGTGCCACAGCTCTCTCGCGACGCTTGTCGTCGCTTGCGCGCTGCCGCATGTCGCCGAAACTCTCATTGGTGCCGCTGAAAGGATCTCGCTCCCATGCAATGCGCTCCTTTGTCCAACTGTACTTCACCACAATCACATCGGGCAGTCGGTGTGGGGTATTGGTAGACTGCGAACGAGCGGTGACGCTGCAAAACAGAAACAAGATACACAAAAGCAGAGTTCTCATTTCTCCCTTTCTTACGGCAGCCGGGTCGTTAATGGAGAGTTATCTGACCAGGGCTTTGGTACGTTCGCGTCGGTTGCACCTTGGTATATTCTACTGCCTGAAAAATGAAACAAAGGGCTGAAGATTGAACGACATTCAGCCCTGAAGTTTCACCGTAAATCCGTCTCGTGCCATCGCGGGAGCAACGAGAGGTCAGAGCCTCGACTTAGAACACCAGTCGGGCGCCGATGATGATGCGGCGGTTGCCGCCATTGGTCGTCCACTGATTCAGGAACGCCGCCGACGCGACGCTTGCGGTCGGGATGCCAAAGTCACGCGAGTTCGTCGCGTTGAACATGTCGGCGCGGAACTGCAACCGCACGTTTTCAGCGATACGCGTATTCTTGATGATCCCAAAATCAAGGTTGCCGATGCCATCGGCGCGCAGAATGTTGCGGCCCGCGCTTCCGAAGCGCTCGCATGTTGTGGCGGGAGCCGTGAGCGGTCCGTTGCATTGCAGCCTGCTGAAGAACTGTTGTCCCTGACCTCGGATTAAGTTAAAGAGAACTTCGGCTGACCTGTTAGGTAACGAGGCGATCAGATTCGCACGAATGGCGTTGCCGACCAGGCCATCAATGCCATTCAGAGCGCCGGTCGGGTCTGCCCCGTTCAGTGGCGTGAATGGAGCGCCGCTCTGGAACGTAAAGAACGAGTTGACCTGCCAACCCCCCAGCGCATGTCCGACGAAGCCCTTCTGGTCGCGGAAGAAGGGTAGTTCGTATACGAAATTACCGGAAAGCCGGTGCGGCCGGTCGAAGGTTGACGGGGCGCGATCAGCCTTGATGTCGAACGAGTTCTGGGCAACCGCCACCTCGCCGCCTGATGGATTGAAGAGGTCTGAGGCCGTGTCGAGGAATTTGCTCCAAGTGTAGTGTACTCCAGCACTGAATCCTCGGCTCAGGCGTTTATCAAGGCTCACCTGCATAGAGTGATAGTCGGATTCGGCCCGATTCGCGCGCAGGCGGATGACGCCTCTCGTACAGTTGGTTGGGTCAATGACCGTCTGGCGGCAAGGGTTGTTCGCGCTTCCCGGAACAGCAGTCGAGATGAACACATTATTCGTCGGCAAACGCGGATTACCGTCGATTGTCTGGAACAAATCGCGACCCCTGGTGCCGACATAGCCTACCCGCAAGACCATGTCGCGCGAGAGCTCGCGCTGTAACTCGAAACTAAATTGATCATAGACAGGCGAGTGGAAATCCTCACCGACAATTGTGCGCGCGAAAGTCGCGGGATTGAGACCAGCGGGTTGCGCGGTGGGAATGGCGGCAAAGGCCCCTGCGGCCGGTAGGCTTATGGCTGCGATGAATGGGAAGGCGCTGGCGATATTCAGATTAATGTTGATGAAGTTGCTATCATGCGTGCGCGCATAGCCACCACGAATGACGAGTTTGTCGCCGCCGGTGAGCCAACCCAGTGGGCCGCCCCCGCTGGTGCGTGGATTCCAGTTGAAGCCAACGCGCGGCTGCCAATTATTTTTGTCGGCCTTGGGTACAGGAGTAAACCGAAACCTCTCGTCACCTCCGTTGGCGGCAACTATGCGGTTGTTGACCGGAACGAGATCGTCGAAATTGTTGCCCGGCAGCTCATATCGCAGCCCATAGGTCAACGTCAAGTTCGGCCTAATCTTCCACTCGTCCTGCCCGTAAAAGTAGAGGTCGTACCAGTAGTAATACTGAATCTCCTGGCCGCCCGGCAGTGGGCGGTTGACCTGCGCGCCGAGGTCGGCATTGTCATCCACAAACCTTTGCAACGTTGAGTATGCTAGGCGTCCGCGGATAGTAGGAACAAAAAAGCTCTTTACCTGCGTCCGGTGGATGTCGGTGCCGAACTTCATGGCGTGACTGCCCTTTGTCCATGCAAGGTTATCCTGCACCTGATAGGTGTTGTTGTTTCGGAACTGCGGCAGGTTCACCGCCAAGCCGATTGCCGTGCGGTTTGTAGCGGCGTTGAAGCCCTGAAGACCCAACTCTTGAATCTCGATAGAGGGAATCTGCTCGGAGCTGGGATCGTCGGACGCCGTCGTCGTGGCCAGGCGCGACCAAGCGGTTCGCACCTCGTTGATCAAATGAGGTGTAATCACGCTTGTTAGCGTAAGGTTGACGGCCTGCGTACGGAAAACGTTCTTTGTCGTGAGGCCTGCTGGCGTAACCTGGCCGTTGCCTCCCGAATCACCGTCGTCGTAAAGATAGCGCCCATAAATGTTGTTGGACTTATTAATGCGGTGGTCCACGCGCCATGATGCCTGGTGATCGTCGAAGAACGACGACGCGGCACCGGTCAAACTTCCAGTGGGCACGCTGAAGGTCTGCCCACCGGCTGTGAAGGTGCGAACAGGGCCGCTAGAGTTCTGCGCTGGCGGGAGAAACCTGAGTAGTGCGGCGATCTGCGGCCGGCTGCCGACTG
Organism: Pyrinomonadaceae bacterium; assembly: GCA_036395055.1. Lineage (GTDB taxonomy): Bacteria > Acidobacteriota > Blastocatellia > Pyrinomonadales > Pyrinomonadaceae > PSRF01. Next base: position 3,492 of record DASWDX010000450.1, read on the forward strand.
CGGCTTGCAGCACCTGGCGGCCTGCCTCTGTCGGAGCTCCAACCAGGGTAAAGCCAGAACCCAGCTGGCGATCACTCCAGCGCTGATATGATCCGAAGAAGAACGTGCGGTCGCGTCCGCTGATGTAAGAGCGTCCCCCCTCGCCGAAGCGTGGCAGGTGGAGCGGACCGCCGATTGTGAAGCCAATCTGGTTCTCAATGCGGAAAGGGCGCTTGTTGGTCTGCCCAGGGCCCGGAGTGCCTTTGACGCAGAAACCGCCCGCCTTATTCAAGTTGTTGCACGCATTCAAAACGTTGTCGTTATGAAACCAGAACAGTGTTCCATGGTAGTTGTTGGTACCCGCCTTCGTGTTGATGTTCAGCACCGAGCCAGCATTGCGCCCGTACTCGGGAAGAAACTGATTAGTAATGAGGCGTACCTCCTGCACGATGTCAGGGTTGTTAATTGACTGCTGGCCGCCAGAGACACTTGGGTCGTTGATGTCCTGGCCGTCAATCATAAAATTGTTCGAGCGGAGGCGGCCGCCGTTAGCCGAAAAGCTGATGCCGTTGGCGAAGCCGGTCTGACCTGATCCAAGCTGGCTGACTCCAGGCGCGGACAACGCAACGTTAAAGACATTGCGGGTAGTGCCAATTGGTAGCTCTGAGAGCCGCCGTTCGTCGAAGCGTGTACTGACTTCGGCATTGCTCGTGTTAAGAACTGCCGCATTCTCGACAACGTTTACGGTTTCTTGCACTCCACCAGCCTTCATAGCGACGTTAACGACAGCATTTTGGTTTAGGGCCAGTGTGATGCCTGATTGGATATGTTTTGCGAAACCAGTGGATTCGACCGTCACTTCATAGTCGCCAACTGGCATATTGGTGAAGCGATACCGACCGTCGTCATCGGTTTGAGCCGTACGCAAATCATTGGTTCTTACATTTCGAACGGTCACAGTGGCTTTGGGAATAACCGCCTCTTTTTCATCTCTGACGTCGCCTGAAATAGTTCCCGTCGTCTGGGCAATGACCACGTAAGACGAGCATGCAAACAAGGCTGCTAGCACGAATATGGATCTTATCGCTTTAATCATAATCCTCTCCTTTGTGACCCAATCCAAGTCAAATTTAGATTGCTGTTTGAGAAAGGGTTCTGCCCGCCAGATTCTTCTTCACAGAAGCATCAACCCGGTGTGTTCTTTACTGTCTTATTAACCCGGTGCGCTTTCTTAGGCTTGCATCCCCGCTACGCAATCAATATTCCACCAGACCGGTGATTTTCTTTGAGATGAATAACTTATGAACATTGAATGAATTGCATAAAAGCGTGAGGACGCCTTGGCTGTCGTCGATACAGCAAATGGAAGTTCCTGTTCAAATTCTTGGATTTTCATCCAATTCGGTGAACGGTGAAGAAGTTACAACCGTGGCTCGACTGCGCTCAGGTTGAGGCCGCACCGCTCGCTTCCGCGGTCGTAGTTTCGTCGTGATGCTCGGTCGTGTAGAGACGAAGGATATCCTGTCC
>DASWDX010000451.1:0-6091 GCA_036395055.1 Pyrinomonadaceae bacterium
ATTCCTTCGGTTGACCCGCACGTAACAGTTAGTTCTGTTTCCGGGTCGACGTCGAGTCCGAGATACCATTTTGTTTTTCGCGCGATTGCCTCGCGAAAGTCGCGCGCGCCCCAGGTGATTGCATACTGATTGATGTCGTCTTCGATAGCCTTCATTGCCACGCGCTTGATGTCTTCCGGCGCGGCGAAATCGGGAAAGCCCTGAGACAGATTTACTGCTCCATGTTTGAGCGCCTCGCGTGTCATCTCGCGAATGACCGACTCGGTAAACAGACTTGCTTTGTGGGAGACGTGTCGATTTTTAAAAAACGCGAGCGTAGTCATGGTCAGTCCTCGTTCAGTCAAATAGAATTAGAGGGCCGCGGATTAACGCGGATTGTGACAATCTGAAAAGTGTTCCGCGAGCCCCTTATCTTTGTCATTGCTGATCTGCGTTCATCCGCGCAAATCCGCGGCTTATTTTCTCGTCGCACTCACTGCCGGCTCGCGGACTTTTCGCGCTGCAATCCTCAGAACTTCCTGCACCTGCGTATCCCAGTAAGGCCAGGCATGAGTTCCGGGAAGCTCTCTGTATTCGTGCGGGATTTTTCGCTCGAACAAGATGGCCGCCAAACTGCGACTGGAGGATAGCAGCGGATCTTCAGTGCCGCAGTCGAGATACACATAAGGTAAAGCGACGACGCGCGAGGACGGTACTTCGCCGTAGAGTTTGTTTACATCGTTAGCTTTGCGGGTCGCGCTGTCTTCAGGTCCAAAGATAGGGAAGAGCGTTTTCCAGATGGCTTCAAGGCCGTGCAGGTCTGCTTCAGTCCAGGAGGCCGCACCAAGCGCACCGCTCATTGATCCCACGAATACGAACGACTCCGGATGTTTGACGCCAAACTTCAGCGCCCCGTAACCACCCATTGAAAGGCCGGCGATCGCTCGCCCTGCACGTGTCTCGATCGTGCGATAACGGCTCTGCACGTCGGGTATTAATTCCTCCATGACATATGTTTCATACTTATCGGTTGGTACGCTCGCGCTGTCAGTATACCAACTGTCGTTGCCTTCGGGCGTCACTATGATCATTGAATAATTCGCCCCATAGTCCGAGAGTTTCGTGCGCGTTATCCAATTGTCGTAGTGGCCGAAAAGGCCGTGGAGCAGGTAAAGAACTGGATAGCGTTTGCTACGCGCGGCAGGCTTATCGTAGTCAACCGGCAGCAGGACACTATAAGGCAAAGTTTTTCCGACCAGTTTGCTTTCGAAAGCAATGGTCCGGACGCGCGAGTTTGTTTGACCAGCTTTCGCCTGAGGTAGCCCGGTCGCAGACGGGCGAACCGTCGTCTGTGCAGAAGCCAGCGGCAAGAGAAAGACGAGGAGCAGAAATGCCCGCCTGTATTTATTCATTTGTTTTCTGGCGAATTTAGCATCGGAACACTAACCCCTTTGCTTAGTGCCGTGCTTTCGGCTGCTTCGTATCCGGCATCTACGTGACGCGCCACGCCCAGTCCAGGATCGTTTGTCAGCACGCGATTGAGTCGCTTCGCAGCTTCCGCGGTTCCATCAGCGACTGAGACCTGGCCGGCGTGCAGCGAATAACCGATGCCAACGCCGCCGCCATGATGAAACGAAACCCAGCTCGCACCGCTCGCCGTGTTTAGCAGCGCGTTGAGTATCGGCCAGTCGGCCACGGCATCTGAGCCGTCTTTCATTCCTTCAGTTTCGCGGAAAGGAGACGCGACCGAGCCGGTGTCAAGGTGATCTCGCCCGATGGCGATGGGCGCTTTGAGGTCGCCACGTCTCACCAGTTCATTAATCGCTTCACCCATCTCCGCACGTTCCCCGTAACCAAGCCAGCAAATGCGCGCCGGAAGTCCCTGGAAGTGGACACGCTCGCGCGCGAGACGAAGCCAGCGATGCAAAGTTTGATCGTCGGGAAAGAGCTCGAGAGCGAGGTCGTCGGTCTTTTGTATATCGGAAGCGTCGCCCGAAAGTGCTACCCAGCGGAACGGACCTTTGCCTTCGCAAAAGAGTGGACGGATGTATTCGGGAACGAAGCCGGGAATCTCAAACGCATCTTGACAGCCGGCATCGAAGGCCATCTTGCGAATATTGTTGCCATAATCAAAGGCCACGGCGCCGTTACGTTTCAGGGCCAACATTGCTTCCACGTGGTCGGCCATGGACAGGAGCGAGCGATTGATGTAGGAGCGCGGATCAGCGAGTCGCAACTCGACGGCCTCTGCGAGCGTCAGTCCGGCGGGGACATAACCATTCAACGGATCGTGCGCGCTCGTTTGGTCAGTGACAGCGTCTACCTTAGTTCCACGGCGAACGATTTCCGGAAGCACTTCAGCGCAGTTACCGACTAGTCCAACTGACACGGGGCGATTCTGCTCACGCGCGTCGTCAAAAATATCCAACGCTTCATCCAGCGTGAGCGCCAGGCGATCGCAATAACCAGTCAACACACGGCGCTCAATGCGAGCCGGATCAACCTCAATACCGAGGAATAATGCACCATTGAGCGTCGCAGCCAACGGCTGTGCGCCGCCCATCCCACCCATGCCGCCGGAAACAACCAGCTTGCCGCTGAGGTCGCCGCCGAAGTTTTTGTCGGCCATCGCCGCAAAAGTTTCAAATGTGCCTTGGACAATCCCCTGAGTGCCGATGTAGATCCAGCTCCCGGCCGTCATTTGGCCATACATCATCAGGCCCTTGCGTTCGAGCTCATGGAAATGTTCCCAGTTTGCCCAGGCGCCGACGAGGTTGGAATTGGCAATCAAAACTCTCGGCGCGTATTCGTGTGTGCGAAACACGCCAACAGGTTTGCCTGACTGGACCAGCAGCGTCTCGTCGTTTTCCAGTGCTTGCAGCTCACGTACGATCGCATCAAACGATTCCCAGTTGCGCGCAGCCTTGCCCGCGCCGCCATAGACGATAAGCTCGTCCGGCTTCTCAGCGACGTCCGGGTCGAGATTGTTCATCAGGCAGCGCAGCGCCGCTTCCTGATGCCAGCTCTTGCAGCTTAACGTTGCACCGCGCGGAGCACGGATGGTTCTCGAAGACATGGCAATACTTTTCAGTTCTTGTAACGCAAACTGTTGGTTTCCGGTTGTCTCACGTCAAGCTCACGCCGCGCAAACTAACAGTTTGCGTTACATCGTGCGTTAGTCAGGAGCATTAATCTTCAGAACGCCCCAACAGCCCGCTCAGCCAGCCTTTGTCCTTTTTGGTCAATTGTTCCAGTTCGCCCGCGTCCAGCCAGACGCCACCGCATTTGTCGCAAGTGTCGATCAATACGTCGTCAACTTTACTTTCCTGCAGATTGCCATCGCAGCGTGGACAACGCATCGAAGACGTTCCCGCCGCTTTAGCCTGTTCAGCTACCTTCATCTTCTCACGCAGCTTTTCAATTGCTTCCTTGTTTTTGCGATGAAAGTATTCCTCTTCCAGGCCTCTTCTTCGCTCGTCAAACGCGTCAGACATCTGTTCTTCTCCCGTGTTCTTCTTTTGGAATTCCCCGTCCGCAAGCCAGCTGTTGTGGTGCAACCTGTTAGTTTGGGTCCGCCTGGTTTCTCAAGTCGCGCGCAGCAACTAACAGTCTGCGCTACGAGAGTGCGTCAAACTCACCCTGGCGCACTGCTTCGGCTATCCTCCGAATGTCGGCAGCCATTGAGCGATCAGCGGTCAGTGGGGATACGTGCGTGCGCACGATATCATGAGCCGCTTTTACTCCGCGGCCCGGAGTCAGCGGCTTGTGATACTCCAAAGCCTCTGCCGCTGTAATAAACTCGATGGCTGTCACCGCCTCAGCGAGTTCAACAATTGCTCGGAGTTTTGTCGCCGCAGTCATCCCCATCGAAACGTGATCTTCCTTGCCACCATCCGTGGGAACGTTATCGACGCTCGCCGGGTGGGCCAATATCTTCGCCTCGCTCAGAAGCGCGACCGCAGTCACTTGCAGCATCATAAACCCCGAAGACGTTCCGGCATGCCGCGTCAGGAACGGCGGCAAGTCTTCATTTGCATCCGGATTAACCAAACGATCGATGCGGCGTTCAGTGATACTCAGCAAGTCAGTCAAAGCTATAGCAGCGAAATCGAAAGCCAGCGCAAGAGGCGCGCCGTGAAAATTTCCGCCCGAGAGAACGTCGCCAGTCTCCGAAAACACGAGCGGGTTGTCGGTTGCGCTTCCGGTTTCGGTTTCAACAATTCCGCGCGCGTAGCGCAGTGTATCGCGCACTGCGCCATGAACCTGAGGCATGCAGCGTAAACTGTAGGCATCCTGCACGCGCGGATCGTTTTCCAAATGCGACTTGCGAATCTCGCTTCCCTGGAGCAGTTCGCGCAGGTGCGTCGCAACTTCTACCTGGCCCGTATGTGGTCGGGCGGCATGAATGCGTTCGTCAAACGCCACTGGAGTTCCTTTTAACCCTTCGAGAGACATCGCTCCCGATACGTCGGCCAATCGGACCACGCGTTCCGCACGATGCAAGGCAAGTGCGCCAACCGCACCCATTGCCTGCGTTCCATTCAATAGCGCCAGGCCTTCTTTCACCTCGAGTTGCAGTGGTTCTATTTCAGCCCGTCTCAGCGCTTCGGCGCTGGCTAGCCGCTCGTTTTTATAAAATGCTTCGCCTTCGCCGATGGCTGCGAGTGCAAGATGGGCCAGCGGAGCCAGATCACCACTTGCTCCAACTGATCCCTTCTCCGGAATGACAGGCGTGACGCCTCGTTGCAGCATCGCCACCAGGGTTTCAGAGACAAGGGAGCGCGCGCCACTGAGACCGCAAGCAAGCACGTTTGCCCTCAGCAACAACATTGCGCGAGCTTCAGCCTCAGAAAGTGGATTCCCCAAGCCGCACGAGTGGCTACGCACGAGGTTCAATTGCAACTCTCTCAACTCCCTGCGCTCGATGCGAACGTCAGATAGCTTGCCAAAGCCCGTGTTGACGCCGTAAACAGTGCGATTCTGCTCGACAATTCTCTCTACGACAGCCCGCGAAGCCTCAATGCGCGATCGTGCTTCATCGGAGAGCCCTACCTGCTCTCGCCCGTTTGCGACGTCTGCAATTTGCTCGAGAGTGAGTCGTTGTCCGCGCAGTTGAAGCATAAAAGGCAGAAGACAGAAGACAGAAACCAGGACTCAGGAGTCAGGACTCAGGAGTTGATCAGAAGTTGACAATCGAGGGTCAGAGTTTAAGAAATCTCAGATCTCAGATCAGAAAAATTCTGACTCCTGACTCCTGAATTCTGTCTCCCGTCTTCTGTCTTTTCAGACTTTTACCGTGGCATCTCTTTCCGGCGTTTCTGAAATGTCGATACGTCGATCTCGATCGGGCGTTTCGCTGATATCGATTTTGCGAAGTTCACCAGTCGACGCGCCGCTCCGTACACGTTGGCGCGCGCGTCTTGCGCGCACTGTCGTACGCCGAGTGCCGGTAGCAACTCGGGTCCAACCGGTCATTCTCTTCAAAGGTCTTAATGAGAATTCGTGTTGCGGCAAAACTTCACCCGTAGCTTCACGCAATCGCACCGTACCGACAGCAAAGATCGCGATGGCAGCATTAAATAAGACTCCAACCACAAAGACTGCCCAACCCGGAACGACGCCAACAGTGGCGCGGTCGATAAAGGCATTGAAGTCGCGCGCCGGCAGTGGATGCAGGTAAACCTTCAGGTTCCAACTCAAGGCGAGCAGCGCAAAAATCCAAAGATAATTCCGGCGCAGTCGTCTCCCTACCGCTTCCCATTCGGAGATGGTGAAGTGGGGCGTGATCAAATCGGCCGCCAGGTGCTCTGCCCACGCTTCATCCGGCGGCACACTTTCGGGAGCAAGCATCTGTGCAAAGTAGCCCGTCTCGATCACGCGCACGCGGCTCGACCAAATCTCATAGTAGCGATAACGGCGCGCTTCCATCAGCAGGAAGATGGCGACAAGAAGCGAATTGATTGGAATAACAAAATGCGGATTGCTTGGTGAGCTGAAAACGAATGAGAGCGTGGCACCGGCCGTGAGCACGGCCCAATTTGTGGTGGTGTCAAGCCGGTTGCGCCAGGTGTTTGAGCGTTGCACCTCACCGCGATAGAAATGGATCATTGCG
>DASWDX010000452.1:0-5908 GCA_036395055.1 Pyrinomonadaceae bacterium
AGATCGATGGTTGTGTAGATTCTCAGGCTGGCAGGCGATGCTTCAAATTGTGAATCCAAATTCCGCGTCACAAAGTCAACGAAGTAGGGCGCCAGTGAATTATCAGAGTTGGGAACGGGAGATATGCAAACCGGTTGCTTCGATATTGCGGCGGCTTGTTCCGGTTCGATCCAGCGGTCGCGCGCCATTGCCTCCAGCACCAGGTTTCGACGCGTGCGCGAGGCTTCAGCATTTTGCATTGGCGAATAACGAATTGGGCCCTGGATCATTCCGGCCACCGTTGCCGCTTCTGCCAGGGAAAGGTTTTTCAACTCCTTGCCAAAATAAACCCGCGCCGCCTCTTCGACGCCGCGCACAGCAATCGCGCCACGTTGACCCAGGTAAACTTCATTACAATAGAGCGCGAAGATATCTTCTTTTGACAGCCGCCGCTCAAGCGCAATCGACAGCATGGCTTCCGCATACTTGCGTTCCAGGGTGCGGTCAGGAGAAAGGTATGTGTTCTTTACCAGTTGTTGCGTGATTGTCGAGCCGCCTTGCCCAACGCGTTCATCACCCGCATTGCGTAGTGAAGCACGCGCGATTCCAAACAGATCAACGCCCGGGTGTTGGAAGAAGCGGTGGTCTTCGATCGCAAGTATGGCGTGAACGAGTACCGGCGGGATTTCAGCGTAGCGAACTGTCTGCCGCTTTCCGGCTTTGGAGGAAAGATCGTTCGAGAGAACTTCAGGTTCGAGCGTGAATGAGTCGAGCGAAATACCGTTCGCAGTTAATGCTGAGATTTTGTCGTGGGCGTCAGAAGTTATGCGAATGAGCGAGCGGCTCTGAGTAGTGCGTCCCGGATGAATTTCGATCCCCGACTCTGTTACACGAAAACTTCCATTCCAAACGTTGCTGCCGTCTGACTCCACGTATCCTGCGCGCCGCAGAATCAGTATCAAATCTGCGCGCGATAGCTTCTGGCCTGGTTGGATAATGCGCGGTGCGGCGTATAGACCGGGCCGGCTGCTCAAGTAGCCACTTGCCAAACGGGCATCAATCAGTCGCGAGTAGTATTTGTAAGAGCGCAGAAGAGAGTCACCGCCGGTGATTAGTGCTATTGCGAATAAGCCGCAGAGAGAACGGAAAAGAAGGCGTCGATCACTTAACGACCTGTCAGAACAGAAGAATTGAAGACGGCGGACGATCCTCGTTAGCGAAAGGCCTGAACGCTGATCAGTGATAGATGTGATTTCTATGGCCATGAAAAGGCGTAGCAAAACAGACGGATCCCGAACAAGGCAATTCCGGGGGGGTTTCCGCCGTTGCCCTTCAGTGCTTCAAAGTTTTCCGAATGCTTCTTAGTATATTTCTAATGGAGGGCGAATTCTTGATTGGACGGTCGCAGTTTCGCAAATTTTTCCGATTTTATGGATCGGTTTAATAGTGGTCGTTGGTCTTTGCGCTAACCATGCATTTCTTTATAATGCAGCGCACCGTTTTTAGCGCAAAACTGTTAGTTTTCAGTTGTCCAATAAACTTCGATTGGTCGCAGTGCTTGCGCGTAGCAAACTAACAGTTTCCGTTACCTTGTTCAGCGAATTTAACCTGGGAGTTTCTTATGCCTAAGCTAAGTCATGTCGAAACGAAATCCGGTGATGTGCTTCTGCTTGCCGGGACCATGAAAGGCGCATTTGTGCTTCGCTCAGACAAGCAGCGCCAGGATTGGGAAGTGGGTGGACCCTATTTCCCCGGTCGTGCGATTTACGCTCTTGCTTACGATGACCGCAATGATCGCCGGCGACTCTGGGCCGCAGTTAATAGCTCGTACTGGGGTTCATACTTGAGCTCATCTGACGACTTCGGAAAAACATGGACTGAGCCGGAGACATACGGCGTCAAATTTCCCGAAGACGCGGACGCGTCAGTGAAACAGATCTGGCAGATTGCTCTCGGCCATCCTGACGAGCCTGACACCCTCTATTGTGGCGTTGAACCGGCCGCACTCTTTAAGTCCACGAATGCCGGCGAGAGTTGGTCGCTGGTAAAAGGACTCTACGATCACCCGCATCGTTCGCAATGGATGCCCGGCGGCGGCGGGCTTTGTCTGCATACGATTCTCCCTGATCCGTCAAACAACAAACGTTTGTTTGTAGCAATCTCCACAGGCGGCGTTTATCGCACTGACGACGGCGGGGAAAACTGGCAGCCACGAAACGTCGGTGTGCGGGCGCAGTTTCTGCCGCCCGACCAGCAGTATCCGGAATGGGGCCAATGCGTTCATAAGATTGCCAGCCATCCCTCAAATCCGCAGCGCCTCTTTCTACAAAATCACTGGGGCTTATATCGCAGTGACAATGGCGGTGATTCCTGGACCGACATCGCCAACGGCGTGCCTTCGGATTTTGGTTTCGCAATGGAAGTAGACCCGAATGATCCGCGCAGCGCCTACATCATTCCGCTGGAGTCAGATGAATTTCGCTGCACGCCGGAAGGGAAATTGCGCGTGTATCGCACGAGGAACGCCGGCGAATCGTGGGAGGCTCTGGAAAATGGATTGCCACAGGAGAACGCACTTGAGACTGTGTTGCGCGATGGCCTGTCGGCAGATAGCTTACAGCCGGCCGGCATCTACTTCGGCACACGCAATGGAAAATTGTTTGGTTCGAAAGACAGCGGCGATTCGTGGACTGGGATTCTTGAGAGTCTGCCGCCGATAGTTTGCGTGAAAACTGCGATGGTGCAGTGAACAAATCACAAGATCGCCATAAGTTTAGGTTTTCCGGAATGCTCCCCAGTAGCATCTCGGGTTCCCAAAGAAGATAGGAAAAGCTCATGAAACGATTTGTCATCGGCGCTTTAGTCGCCGTTTCGTTTATCGCGGTCGCTGCATTTGCACCGGCCCAGGAGAAGAGCGAACCGGAACACAAACTAATCGAGTTTCATATGGCGTTACTCAAACGCGGTCCGAAATATGTCGCTACAGGAATGCCGAAAGATTTACAGTCGCAACACGTGGCAAATGTCATGTCGCTGCTTGAGTCCGGGAAGGCGGTCATCGCGGGTCCGCTTGGGGACGACAGCGACATCGCCGGCATTTTTGTGCTTCGCGCAAAGTCGGCAGAGGAAGCGCGCGCGTGGGCTGAAAGTGATCCGGCGGTGAAAGCTGGATTCTTCAGCGCCGAAATGCATCCCTGGTGGTCTGAAGACGTGATGAAGAAACCGTCTTCGCCAATCAAACTAACAACCACATATCTGGCTCTGCTGACGCGTGGCGCCAAATGGACGCCGGAAAAAACACCTGCTACCGAAGAACTGCAGAAGGCGCACATGGCAAATATTATTCGTCTGGCTGGGATGAAAAAGCTTGTGGTTGCCGGTCCCTTTGGCGACAACGGGCAGCTTCGCGGCATCTTTGTGTTCAAGGTGTCTTCGCTCGACGAAGCACGCACCCTGACCGAAACAGACCCGGCGGTGCAGGCAGGGCGGTTGGCATTAGATATCCACCCCTGGCTAGTGCCTGAAGGAATTCTTCCCTGAGCTTTCTTATTCAATCTCCGGGCTGCCGTCCAGGCCGGAATATCACAATGGTGATCACTTTTAACGTCGCCGGTTTCTTGACTGACTTTACCAATGGGCAGAGCAAGATCGTCATGGACTCTTCTGCTGTCAACGTTGGCGAAGCCCTGGATAGCTTATGGCGGCGACATCTCGGCTTGCGCGATCGAGTATTGAACGAACAGGGAAACCTGAGACCACATGTAAATATTTTTCTGAATGACGATAACGTTCGTCGCAAACAACTACTCGACACTGCTCTCTCCGACAATTGCGAGATTACTATTCTGCCGGCGGTAAGCGGTGGAATACAGACAGTAAATCGTAAATAGTAAATCGTGAATAGGCGAAACGCTTATTCGCGAAGCCGTGCAACCTGGTCTTTAACTATTTACGATTTACGATTCACTATTTGATTATGAAAGCAACCTGGAACAATGAAGTCATAGCAAACAGCGACGAGACCGTGGTCGTTGAAGGCAACCACTACTTTCCACCTGATTCAGTTCGGAAAGAGTATTTGCAGCCGAGTAGCACCCATACGACTTGCCCCTGGAAATGCCTGGCCAGTTATTACAATCTGGTTGTTAATGGCGAGACAAATAAAGATGCGGCATGGTATTACCCGGGAGCCGAAAGACGCGGCGGCCGAAATTATCGAATCATCGCTCGCCCATCCGTTACCGAACACACGACTCACCAACTTAAACCGAACAAGTCGCAGGGAGTCGATTCGGCTGCGACTCTATGAAAGGTTCAATCTAAGGCGTGAAATCGCGAATGTCCCTGAATGGAGTTTCGCGATTGTCGAAATCCGGGCGGTAGTAGTAAGTAGCGCCATCAAATTCCTGCATCCAGCCAGCTTCCATTCCCAATTCATCCAGTGTGGTGACGGCTCGCAGCCATTCTGTTTCCGTGATGCGTCGTGAAAGCAGAATGTGCCGTCGATTAGTTGCGGCTTGATTGGTTGGGTAGTATTGAGCCATCAGCGAAACTGCTACCCGCGGACTCAGCTCATCTCTAATCCATTCCAGCGACTCGCGGATTCCGCCAATATCGTTTGGCAAGACGAGCAGACGAATAATGAGGCCACGCTGAAGCCAGCCATCGTTGTCGGCAACGAGTTCATCACCCATCTGCCTGTACATTTCGGCGATGGCGCTGCGCGCATGTTCTTTGTAGCTGCCAACTTTGGAATAAAGATATCCGGCTTCGTCCTCAGCATATTTGAGATCAGGCAAATAGATATCCACGATGCCCTCAAGTAGTTGCAAGACTTCAACTGAGTCGTAGGCGTTTGTGTTGTAGACGATGGGAAGTTCTAATCCCGCCTGGGCCGCAAGCAGGATGCTGCGCGCCATCTGCGGGGCGAAATGAGTTGGCGAAACAAAGTTGATGTTGTGACAACCTTGACCCTGGAGCTCAAGCATAATCTCCGCTAGACGTTCGTGCGTGATCTCATTCTTGAGTTGCTCTTTGTGTGTTTGTGAGATCTGGTAATTCTGGCAATAGACGCAACGCAGATTACAGTTGCCGAAAAAAATGTTTCCCGCGCCGCGCGTTCCTACCAGTGCCGGCTCTTCACCGAAATGGGCGGTATAGGATGAAACAATAGGCAACCGTCCCGAATAGCAGGCGGCGATCTCATTTCTCAGGCGATTGTTCAGACAGTCACGTGGGCAGACGGTGCAACGTTCGAGCAGCGTCTCGAGCGCTGTTACGCGCCTCGCCAATTCGCCAGTCTGGAGGAGTCGTAGATACGAAGGCTGACCTTTTGACTGATCGCTGACCTCTAACATCTGGCCTCCGCTCTCACTTGCGGCTGCGAAAGTGTACAAAATGCGGCTTGTGCTGTTCCACCAGATCAGCGGGCGCAACTCTAGTGGATTGGCTCCAGATGAAATCCATCTCCGCATGAATGGTGCTGAGCGCCAGCCGCGCTTCGAAAATCAACAGCATGCTGCCGTAAAAAGAAAACATGCCCCTCCCAATCCCACGATCACCGGCACCAGGTTGTAACGCGGACTGCTGGGTATGACGGCGACGACTCCGATGGCTACGCTGGTCGCTACAAACATACCGGGCAGCCAGCTAAAAGGCCACCATCGAACGTTGCAGAATGCGAGCGCGGCTGGTCAATTTGTCTAACTGCGCGAAAATGACGCCCTGCCGTTCCTTGGTGTCATCAGCATGTTTCTGAGCCAACTCTTCAAGTTTGTCTGACAACGCCCGCACCCGATCAACTACACGGCCAAGCCGGGATGAAGTTGAGAGGATCATGCTGCCACAAGCAGAGATCAAAACTGCCGGCGTGATCATTGCCGTCAGCACGGCAACCGCTGAAGACATCGGATCCACCTTTAACCCTCAG
>DASWDX010000453.1:0-3155 GCA_036395055.1 Pyrinomonadaceae bacterium
GCTCGACACAGAAATTGTTTCCGCCTCACCCCGGATGGAGTCGGTCAAGCGGATGATTCTAAAAGTGGCCCGCTCAAACTCGACCGTCCTGATTCGTGGTGAGTCCGGCACCGGCAAGGAACTGATTGCCCGTGCCATTCATAACCAATCGCCGCGCGCACAGGATATGTTTCAGGCAGTCAATTGCGCCGCGATAAATGAAAACCTGCTCGAGTCGGAACTCTTCGGTCATGAAAAAGGCTCGTTCACCGGGGCGCACGCCGAGAAGAAAGGACTCTTTGAGATAGCGGATCGCGGTACGCTTTTTCTCGATGAGATTGCCGAGCTTGACGTAGCCATGCAGGCAAAACTTCTGCGCGCTTTGCAGGAACGAAAGATTCGGCGAGTGGGCGGCACTCATGAGATCAGCGTGGACGTTCGGGTAATTGCCGCCACTAATCGAGATCTCAGGGCGATGGTTTCTGACGGCCGGTTCCGCGACGATCTTTACTACCGCATCAACGTGCTCTCGGTTGACGTTCCGCCTTTGCGGGAACGACGCGAAGATATTCCCGTTCTTATCGACTACTTTATGAAGAAGCACACCCGCAACACCTCACGCCTCGTGCGCGGACTCACTGCGGAAACCCGCAAGCTCATGGTTGATTACAGTTGGCCCGGCAATGTACGCCAGCTCGAGTCGGCCATCGAACGCGCGATACTACTTTGCGAGGGCGACGAGATAACCATAGAAGACCTGCCATTGGAAGTAAGACAGGAGGCTCGTCCCGTTTCTGAAGGCGCATTCAAATTGCCGCCGGAAGGCATCAGTTTTGAAGACGTCGAACGCGACCTCATCATGCAGGCAATGGAACAGACCGACTACAACATCACGAAATCCGCCAAGTTGCTCGGGCTGACTTTTCGCACCCTGCAGTATCGCCTGGAAAAGTTTGGCATCAAGAAACCGGAAGCAAAGAAAGAGGCGGCCAGCTAGACTGAATTAAAGATTGATCTGGTTGTCCGTGTTCCAGCCACCCAATTTGCCGCCGCCCTCGATCAAATTCGCAGCGCGGGCAGTAGAGTGATTCAGGAGAAAGTCAGCGGTCAGGACGTAACCGAAGAGTTCATTGATCTCGAAGCACGCATTAAAACTCAGAAGGCTCTTGAGTCGCAATTCCTGGAGATTATGAAGCAGGCACACAAGGTGGTAGACGCGCTCGAGGTGCAGCGTCAGGTTGCCGAAGTCAGAACAGAAATCGAGAAGCTTGAGGGTCGTAAGAGATTTTTGGAGAACCGCGCCAGCTTATCGACCATCTCCGTCAGTTTACAATCTCCTACCGCTATCGCCGTTAACCCGTCCAGCTTCGGTAGAAACATTCGGGAGGCGGTGGCGGACAGCGTGGATGTCACTAGCGCGATAGTGTTGTTTCTAATCCGAATAGTAATCGTGATGATTCCGATCATGATTTTGGTTATCCTTCCCGGCTTCCTCATAACGCGCTACGTCATACGTCGTGCCAGGAAAATGCAGCTCGGCCGCGAGCCGCAACCGGATGCATAGTCATAATAACTCAGGGTACAAGATGACTCGATCCACTCCTATTACGATTTGCTGGCTACTGCTTTTGTTGGTCATGGCAGCTTGTTCAAAACCTGGCCAGAATTCAGCCAGTGAATCATCTGCCACTTCAACGGCATCTCCTTTAGCCCCGAGAATCACATCTGAGTCTGTAGTGAAAGTTGCCGCGCAACCCGTCGAAATTCCCGCGGGCGGTTCGGGCGAGGCAATCGTTAACGTCACCATTCAAAACGGTTACCACATCAATGCCAATCCGCCGACCTATCCTTACCTGAAAGCAACCGAGCTGGAGATTGCGCCTGCCGAGGGCATTTCGGTTGGCTTTTTCACGTATCCGAAAGCGCTCAATAAGAAGTTTCCTTTCGCTGAAAAGCCGCTCGCCGTCTACGAAGGCGAGACAGGATTGAAAACAACACTCAAAGCTGACAAAGGGGCAAAGCCAGGCCAACGATCCATTTCCGCCAAGTTGCGCATCCAAGCATGCGACGATCAGGTTTGTTATGCTCCAGGGGCGCTGGAATTTGCGATCCCGGCTAACATCAGGTAAGCGCGTCGTATCAATTGTGAAACTCTTTTGGCTGATCCTCGCTGGTATTTGCATTGTGCTCGCTGCGGTTTTCCTGCTGCGAAGTGACTTCAACACCGCTTTTGTGATTGCGGCCCTGGGCATGGTGGCGTGGTTTCTTAACTACCGGGTTCAAATGAAAGAAGTCATTGCGGCGGCAGACTTGCGGGAAAGAAACAATAGAGATGAAGAAGAAAGTTGTGAAGATTCAGATGATGACTAACGCGAGCGGGTTTAAAACTACGGCCATCGTATTGCTCACCGTCGGAATATTGTGGCTCCCGGCAGGCATAGCTCGGGCTTCAGAAGAAACTGACGTGCGCGGAGTCGTGCAAAACGTATTTCAGCAACTCCAGTCGCGCGATTATGCTGCAGTCTACGATTCCCTGCCCTCCTCCACGCGCAACCGTATGTCGCGCGATCGATTTGTCAGCGCCTTAAAGCGTTCCCAGGATCGCTATGTTCTGGATCGCATCAATATTGGATCGGTTCGGGTGTCGGGCAATGTTGCCATTGCGGATACCGAGCTTTACGGCCGGCTCGCTAAGCCGCTCGAAGCTGAAGGAAAGATCGTCGTGCAGCAGTATCTGGTGCGCGAAGACGGCAAGTGGCGGGTGGCGACCGGCGACAGCACGACGATTCAGCGATTCCTGAAGGCTAATCCCACCTTTGGGCGGAAATTTCCAATTCGCCAACCGCGGGTTTACGTGAAACAAGATGGTAAGTGGATCGAATTCTCGAGATTAGTAAATCGTAAATAGTGAATCGTAAATAGTAAATGGTGAATCGTGACCAGCGAGCTGCTGCCAGGATTCAACATAGGTGCCAGCCGCGTTGTTTCTAACTATTTACGATTCACGATTCACGATTTACCAGCCTTCAGCTCAGCGGCATCAGATCATCAAAAGACAACTGCGCGTCATCGACCGGCTCGGTGAATTCTCCGTGACGAATTCTATGTCGAGGAACGTCCAGCGCTTCACGAACGGCGTCGAGATGAAAACGAATGATATGCGGCGTAACACGAAC
>DASWDX010000454.1:0-5524 GCA_036395055.1 Pyrinomonadaceae bacterium
GTTTGCAGTCTGGGCTCCAGCCGCCCAGCGGGTGAACGTAGTGGGAAACTTCAACGGCTGGAACGGCAAACAGCACCCGATGCGCCGTCAGGGCGATTCGGGAGTCTGGGAGACGTTTGTTCCGCAGCTTCAGTCAGGTGAGCTTTATAAATACGAGGTCAAAGCGCCGGGCCGGGCCACGTTTTTGAAGGCTGATCCTTATGCGTTCTATGCCGAAGCGCCGCCGGCCACTTCGTCCATAGTCTTCGAGTCGAAGTATCGTTTTGGTGATTCGCGTTGGCTGAAGAAGCGCGCCGGCCGCGAACATTTTCGCCAGCCACTTTCGATCTACGAAGTTCACCTGGGATCGTGGCGTCGTAAGGTTGAAGAAGGGAACCGTCCGTTTAGTTATCCCGAAATGGCGGAAGCTCTCGCCGAGTATGTACTTGAAACTGGCTTCACCCATGTGGAGTTTCTGCCGCTCAAAGAGCATCCCTACGGCCCATCATGGGGTTATCAGGTCAGCAATTACTATGCGCCATCGGCACGTTACGGCACTCCCGATGATTTTCGTTACCTCGTCGACTGCCTGCATCAGCGCGGCATTGGCGTGATCATGGATTGGGTGCCCGCGCATTTTCCCAGAGATGCTTTTGCGCTCGCGCGGTTCGACGGGACAGCGCTGTATGAGCATCTCGATCCGCGCAAAGGCGAACATCCTGACTGGGGCACCTACATATTCAATTACGGCCGCAATGAAGTCAGAAACTTCCTGCTGGCGAATGCGCTCTACTGGTTCAAGGAATTTCATCTCGATGGCCTGCGCGTGGATGCTGTGGCCTCGATGCTTTATCTCGACTACAGCCGCAAGGAAGGCGAGTGGATACCGAACGAATTTGGCGGCCGCGAGAATCTGGAAGCGATCTCTTTACTCAAAGAGTTGAACGAGGTGGTTCATCGCGAATGTCCCGGCGTCATGATAATCGCCGAAGAATCGACCGCGTGGCCGCAGGTTAGTCATCCCGTTTATGCCGGCGGTCTCGGGTTTGATTTCAAGTGGAACATGGGCTGGATGCACGACACGCTCAAATACTTTCAAACCGATCCGCTTTTCCGCGGCGGCAACCACAATGCGTTGACGTTTGGTTTGCTTTACGCGTGGAGTGAAAACTTTATTCTGCCGCTGTCACACGACGAAGTGGTGCACATGAAAGGTTCGCTGCTAAACAAGATGCCCGGGGATGCCGCTCAGAAGTTTGCGAACCTCCGTGCGCTTTTCGGATACATGTGGGTGCATCCGGGAAAGAAGTTGCTGTTCATGGGCGGTGAGTTTGGGCAGTGGAGGGAATGGAATGAAACTGAAAGCCTTGATTGGCATCTGCTGGAAGATCCGGCGCACAAAGGAATACAAACTCTGATCAGCGATCTCAATCGCGTTTATGAAAAGAAGAAAGCTCTTTGGGAGGCAGACGGCGAGCCTGCAGGGTTTGAGTGGATTGATGCCAACAACGCATCAGAAAATATTGTTTCGTTCATCCGCCGCGCACCGACGACCGATCGCGAGTTGATCTGCGTTGGCAACTTTGCTCCCGTGCTGCGTGAAAACCATCGCCTCGGTTTGCCGCGAAAGGGAACCTATCGTTTGCTCATCAACACTGACGCCGAAGTGTACGGAGGAAGCGGAGTGAAAATACCGAAGTCGATCAAAGCTGAAGCGGAATCAATCCACGGCCAGCCATGCTCAGCCGTGGTGACACTGCCGCCACTGGCGACGTTGTGGTTTGATGGACCACCGAAGTGATACCGACAGGACAAGACTACTTCAAGTCCATGTGCTTGATCGGAACTAGCCGATGGCCGAACATGTCAACACCTGCCTGACTTTGCTCCAGGACTATGTAGCCAATTAGTGGTTCATACTCACCGTCAACTGGATTCATTTCGACAAACGCTACTTCGCTGGAGATTGGACGAAAGCCTTCTATCTGAATCCGCACCGGCCCGCGCACTTCCGCATTAATAGTTTCCTGCGTAGCTGTCTCAACTTCGATTTGCGTTGAAAACTCAAGGTCGCCGAGCCGGCCCTTCCAAGCACTCGGTAACACCATCAGAGATGCGCCGGTATCGACCAAGGCGTCGCATGTAAGTGACTTGGAAAGATCCAAGGCGTTTTCAATTGTCACAGAAGTAACGATTCTGCCCACATTCATTTCCTTTTACTCCTAAGGAAACTATACACCTGGTTAAAGTACCAACGAACTGGCAGAAGTCATGAGAAGAGCATAATGAAAGATGTTTTGCTCCCGCCCAAGTTCGCATTGAGATTGTCGAACAGGGTTTGTGGCCCAACCGCTAGCGAGGGCGTGCACTAGCGTGTTGCTGGGAAGGTTTATCGGATGGGTTTACGTTCTATCTTATCGATACGATCTTCGGCATCGCGCAAATCGGAGCGAGTTTCGTATACGATCGCCTCGATTCGATCCAAACGTTTCGATAGTTCGCGCCTGGTCGCGACAATCTCTTTAAGAGCCTGTTCCCAAATGGGCTTTGTGTCGTAAGTTCGCACCTCGAGTTTTTGCAGACGCGCATCCATATCCCGCATAGACGAGTCCATAACGCGCATAGACAAATCCAAGGCATCAAAGCGCGCGAATACTCTTTCTTCAAAAGGGCGCTTGCCGTTCATCGCATCTGTGTTTTGGTCACCCACTCTGCGATTATCTGACTACTGCAGATTTCCTTCAAGTAGTTATGTCAACTTCTCCGCGCCAGTAGTTCCCAAGAAGTCTTGCATTGTGTATCTTCGCCTCACATGATCAACTGGGACGACATTCGCAAGCAGTTTCCGGTTATGGAAAACTCCACCTATCTGAACTCGGCGGCGGCGGGGCCGTTGTCGCGTGCGACGATGGCGGCGGCGGCTGAGTATTACCGGCAGATGATGAATGATGCAGACATTCACTGGGATGAGTGGCTGGCAAAACGCGAGGACGTGAGAGGAAAAGTTGCGGCGTTCATCAATGCTGAGCCCGACGAGATTGCGCTTACAACCAACACCTCATCGGGAATGAACGTGATCGTAGATGCGCTCGAAACCCACGGCGAGGTTGTCTCCTGCGATCTTGAGTTTCCGGTTTCGACGCTCCCCTGGATGAACCGGCGCATCCCCGTGCATCTGGTGAAGGCAGTTTCCGGCGAAGTGGCAATCGATGACATTCGCGGCGCGATGAATGTGCGCACCGGCATCGTTTGCATTAGTCATGTCCAATATTCCAACGGGTTGCGAACCGACCTGGAAGCATTGGGAAACGCAAAAGGCGGGCACTCGCTGGTAGTAAACGCCAGCCAGGCAGCCGGAGCGTTTGAAATCGATGTGAGGCGGATGAAGATCGATGCACTCTGCGCAACCGGACACAAATGGATGCTCTCAGGTTATGGTAGCGGCTTCGTTTATTTATCGAAGGAACTGCTGGAGCGATCGAAACCCCGCGCTATCGGCTGGTTAAGCGTAGAAGACCCCTATTCCGATCGAAACGACGAGATTCATCTGCGCCACGATGCCGCCGCGCGTGCCGAGCTTGGTTGCCCACACTTCGCAGGCATCTTTGCTTTGGGTGCTTCACTTGACCTTCTCGCCAGTGCAGGCGTTAGAAGCATCGAAGAGCGCATTCTTTCGCTGAATCGGGTTTTGACTAATCGGCTGAACGATTCGGAATGGAAAGTTTTGTCACCAATCGGCGATGAACGAATGCGTTCTGCCGAAACGTTAGTTTTTGCGGAAGATCCTGCCGGCGTCGTTGCCAGGCTGGCCGAACAAAAAATCATCGTTACAAAGAAACCGCAGGGAATCCGCGTCGCCACTCACTTCTTCAATAACGAAGAGGATATTGAACGACTGATTGAAGCGCTTCGTCATCAAAACCGGCAGCGGTAGCGACGGGGTTCCGTATTCGTCGGCCCACGACGCCAGTCTTGCCGGCGCAGACTTTTGCGCGTTTCAAGTTAGGCACTATGCGGGGTGCACAAATACGGAACCGGGAGCCGTAGCGACCGGCTGCAACGTATCCTCAAGTCAACGATTGGTGTACTAGTCAACACTGCTTCTCCGCTCATTCGCAATTGCTCGTGTAAGAAAACAACCTGTTTTTTATCGACACAGTTGAGCCTAACGGAACTGACACCGATCGCTATCGAGACTGTGTGGAAAGTCCAAAGCAACCACTGCCCACTTCTTCGACGCGTAGCGTCGGTATGAATTTAGCCCGGCGTTTCAACGCCGGGTCAGCGTAACCGTTCGCCCTCGTCGCGTTAGCGACGTCTGATAGTCACGCATTTCAAGCGTCGCTAGCGCGACGCGAACATCCGGTCAAACCCATACCCGGCGTTGAAACGCCGGGCTAAATTCATACCGCCGCTACGCGTCGAAAACCCATCGCCAAAACTGTCGCAGAGTTTTCACACAGTCGCTATCGCTCCCGGTTCCGTATTCGTCGGCCCACGACGCCAGAGTCTTGCCGACCTGGGCTTTTGAGTTTTGCGCAACTGACACCAGGGTCGCTACGCCGGTTCCGTATTCGTCGTCCAGCGATGCCAGCCTCCTTGCTACTGCGCCCCGTTCCGTATTCATCGACTCGCGGTGCCCGCTGACTCGGTAGCGACCGCTGCCGGTTCTGTTGTGGATCATTTCCTGGGCTGTCTCTTGCTTAGGGCCGGCTTAGGTTTCTTCGTGGCAGTTGCGAGTAGAGAGCTGCCAAAGAACTTTCGAGAAAGCTTGACGAAGGTCTGCGTAATAGGCGATTCGTAACCGCCGGTTAATCTCGCGATTCCCAACTCCCAGTTTATCTGTGCACCTTCAATCCACCATCTCACCAGGCGTCCTTTCTCGACTGCTTCGCTTACGGATTTTAGCGGCACAATCCCAACGCCCATGTCCTCTTCCACCATTCGCCGGATCGCGGCCTGACGGCTCAACTCCATCGAAACGTGAAGCGTCACACCTGCCTGCGCAAAAAACTGATCGATTAGGCGGCGCGTATTGCCGCCGCGCTCGCCCAGGATTAGTTTTTCTCCAGCCAGCGTGTAAGCGCTAACGGTGCGCTGTTTTGCAAGCTTGTGGCGCGGTGAAGCGATGGCGACAAGCTGATCCTGACTCAAGCGCTCAGTGTTAATGCCTCGTGCCTCAACCGGCAACGATACGAAAGCGAGGTCAAGTTCACCGGCAAGAATCTGCTGGACTAAGGTCTCGCTCGTTCCGGAAGCGACTGTAATCTCAGCGCCCGCGTGTTGTTTGCGAACATCATGAAGGAGTTTTGGTAAAACATCCGTGGTCACCATTGCCGACGCCGTGCCTATTCGCAAGCGTCCGCGCTCAGCCCCGGCCAGCTCGGCGATCTCATCGACAGCCGCATCGTGTTCGCGAAGAATGTGATGCGCCCGCTGCAGTAAATGCTCGCCGGCTTCAGTTAGCATCACGCGGCGCGGGGCACGAATAAACAGTCTTGCCCCGAGCTCGTTTTCCAGTTGGCGGATCTGCATGCTGATGGCC
>DASWDX010000455.1:0-5333 GCA_036395055.1 Pyrinomonadaceae bacterium
GCCACCATTGATGGTTGTACCGAATCAAATAATTTATTTTGGCGCCAAAGGGTATAAGTACCTCATTAGGCAACGGGGTCAATAAGCTAAAACGCAGGCCGCTAGCTTGAAACATGAGCAGGAAAACGAAAATATTTGCGATGAGAAGAATGATGGTGAACTTGTAGGGCCGGTTTAAAACTGCGCGCGCAAAGCGCATTGTTTCGCCATCAGCAACCATTCGCGGAGGCCGCCTTGGGGCCGAAGAGGAGATAGGTGTCCCGCAAACTGCGCACTGCTGTTGCCCACCACCCACAATTGAGCCGCAGCTGCGACACATAGTTGGGCGGCTGCCGCTATTGGAATTGGGGACCCGTTCATTGAGCGAGTTATCAGGCAAGGCGCTTTACACTAACAAGCGTGATGCTTCTCTTGGAAAGCATCACGCTCAATTACTTCTCAAAAACTTTGGAATGAACTTGATGAGATTCTACACTGAAGTCATGAGAAGGCGTTAATGTCGCAAATGCGAGCGCAGTGGCTAAGTTTCTCTGGGTCAGGGCCAAGTCGCATTCTGTAGCTTGATGGTAAAGGCGGGTGATCTATATCCTTGTGCCACGATAAAACTTGGCCGTCTCAACGAGTAATCGGAAGGTTCCGCCACAAAAATCGCAGCGGGCCTTCCGATTATAAGATTCGTCAGTTAGCGTGGCCGAAACGCGGTGGCCCGAAACAATTGCGAATAGAATCTAGGTGCCAATCTTTTCCAGAAGGGTGACCAGGTCGTCGGCGTGTTCTTCTTCCATCGCCAGAATCCCCTCGAGCATGCGGCGCGTGGTTGGGTCATCGTTACTGACGTAGTTGATCATCTCGCGATAACTATCAATTGCGATGCGTTCGGCCACCAGATCTTCTTTGATCATATCAATAAGATCAGTGCCCTCGACGTATTCCGCATGGCTTCTCATTGTTAACCCGTCGGGATTGAAGTTTGGCTCACCGCCCAACTGCACAATGCGCTGCGCTATCAGATCAGCATGTCCCTGTTCTTCGTTGGCATGTTGCAGAAACTCAGCCGCGACACCCTCCGCATAAATACCTGTGGCCATAAAGTAGTGCCTTTTGTAGCGCAAGACACAAACGATCTCGGTAGCCAGCGCTTCGTTCAAAATCTTGACCACAGTATCGCGGTCGGCCTTGTAGCCTTCAGTCACCGCGCCTTCTTCGATATGTTGGCGGGCGCGTTCACGTAGTGTTTTGATATCAGTTAAAAACGGTTTGCCGGTCACGGCTTGTGTTCCTGATTGGTCAGCCACGGGTTTTACTCCTCACGTGAATTAAGGGGAAGTCTGATATTACTCGCTGCACCGACGGCGAGCAAGGTGAGTGCCGCTAAACCCATCCAATGATGGGTTTCGCAACCAGTCCGGTCATTTTCAGCTCACATTCGTGTCTTTGGTGCGCCAGAGCGGCGTTACTCAGCGCTCAGTTTACCTTGCACTCTAATCTCGCTGAGCGCGCTTGCGTTATTTGTAACCTCCACGGGGACACGCCACACGAGCGTCTTTATCCGGCAAGTTCCAGTGTTGTCTTCACGGCAATAAAAGAGTGTCAGTTGCACACGAAGGTTAGCCTTACCCGGTTCAAAAGTCCGAATGGGAATACGCAGCGGCAGTTGGAGGTTCTTCAAGGATCGACCTGCAACTTTGTCTCGACCGATGGCGCCAGGTTCTGTTTCAGACTGCAACCCGAGTTGTTGAGCGCCACTTTCAACCGAAACCCGGTAACGCTGCGGCGCGGCGGCATTGAGATGGTAACCCGGGGGCAACTCGACCTGGGCCACCAGCGCCGCATCCCTGCCCGCGCGCAAGGATTGCGGCCCAAGCTTGATCTCTTCCGCATTCGGGCCGCTTTCAGTTGTCTCTGAATTAGCACCGGCGTTTTGAAAAGGTGGCTCAAGGCCCTTGATGTTCAGAGTGGAGGTTCGTTTAGTCTTTAAGTCCGCCACTCGAACGGCATGGTTGTTCGTATCGGCGATGTAGAGTTTGCCGTCCGCGACGCTGAGGCCGCCGGGTTCGTAGAACATTGCTGCGACTCCATCCAATTGTCCGGGTTTGCGGCCGCCGAGGAGAGTTTTCACTGAGCGTCTGTTGGGATCAAGTTCCTTGATCTTGTGATTGTACGTATCGGCAATCAGCACTTTGTCGCCCAGAGCAACTACGCCAAGCGGATGTTGAAGACGTACGTCATCCCCCTGGCCATCGACATCACCGAAGTCAAAAAGATCGCCGCCAACCAGAGTCTCGACCCGGCCGCTCACCATATCGATCGCCCTAATAATATTCGACTCACTATCGGCGATATAAAGCATCTTGCCATCGGACGTAATGCCCGAAGGTTGAGCGAAACCGGCCTCGAGTAGCGGTCCGTCTTGTCGTGCTTCTCGACCAGAGCCGGCGAAGGTGGAAACTTCCTGCTTGTCGAGATCCAGTTTCCAGATTTGATGGCTGCCCGCCATAGTGATGTAAAGCTGCCGGTCGACGAGTTGCAAATCCCAGGGCGAACTTAGCTCTATAGTGCGCGCCGGGCCCTGGCGAAAATAATCGCGTGCTTGTTGACCGGTGCCGGCTACGGTCTGAACCGTTTTCGTCTTGAGGTCAACACGTCGAATAAAATGATTCTCAGTATCCGCCACATATAAACTATCACCGTCCAGCGCTAACCCCTGGGGCCGGTAGAAACTCGCGTTGTTAAAAGCTCCATCAGCTGAACCCACCGCACCGGTGCCGATAGTCTCGATGAACGACCCGTCAAGTTTGGTTACGACAATGCGGTTATGATTTGAATCCGCAATGAAAAGACGATCGCCTTTCGCATCCGCGAGAATCTTTCCGGGAAATGCAAGCGGCAGGTCACCAACTTTGGCGCGCTCGAGCGTGAGCTGCAGCGGTTCTTCATTCAGTTCACCCCGTTTGCGAAACTCATCGACGGCTTTGGCAACTACTTGATCGATAAGCTCGTAGTTCCCTTCGCCCGATACAGCGCCGATAACGTATCCGGCGGGGTCGATCAAAACCTGCGTAGGCCAGGCGCGAACGCCGTAACTTTGCCAAACCTTGTAGTCCGCGTCGTTATAAACCGGATGCTCCAACTCATAACGCAGAATGATGCGCCGAATATTTTCCGTTTCCTTTTCGTTTTCAAACTTGGCGGAGTGAACACCGATGACTACAAGTTGATTGGCATATTTGTGCTCCAGACGTTTGAGGTCGGGAATGATATGAATGCAGTTAATGCAACCGTACGTCCAGAAGTCGAGAAGCACGACTTTGCCTTTGAGGGCCTCGAGGGTGAGCGGCCTGTCGCTATTAAGCCAACCTCGGCCGCCGGTCAACTCCGGCGCGCGCACGCGGGTTTTTTCCTGAGCAGACATGGTAGAACCTTTCATTGAATTTGAGCTGGATGAATAGGGAAAAAATGAAACTGTTGCCAGAGCAACTACCCAAGCGAGGGAGGTTAGGCGACTGATGTAGCGGTTTCTTTTCAAGGCGGTGGATATACGAAGGTGCGCTCTATTTCAGATTTTTATTCTTAGCTCGCTGTGTGGCTATGCCGTCCCACGGTCGGGATGATGCTGTTCACTATGCATGCGCTTCATTGGTCGTGCCGGTGCGGCCTTGCTTCATTGATCTCTCCACCGAGCGACTGGTCGAGTCGGTCGATAGCGCGACGAAGATGTGGAATTGTTATCGAGCCGCCAACCACCAGCGCGACATTAAATGCATCGAGTAACTCGAGCCTCGTTACTCCCGCCGCTAGGCATTGTTTGATGTGATAGGTAATGCAATCGTCACAGCGAAGCACTATTGAAGCGACCAAACCGAGCAGCTCCTTGGTGCGCTTGTCGAGCGCGCCGTCTTCGTAGGCCTGTGTGTCCAACGCGAAAAAACGCTTGATGCCAAGGTGGTTGCTGCCGAGCAACTTTTCATTCATCTCCGCACGATAACGGTCGAATTCATCCATGACGAGAAGCCTTTCCGCCGCGCCTGTGACCCTGGAGCAAGGCGCGCATAATTTCATGCTGTTTCGCGATTCAAAAGGCCATTCTATCTGCGCAAGCTGAAAGTCGCCAGACAGGGTACAGACCGAAAGCGGTAGCGACCGGCTCCTGAAGACAATGTTTCGCAGCCGCGTTTGCTTTCCAGTCTCAGAGGCGTAGTAACTGACTAGCGGGTTAACATCTGGTTGCTACCGCTGCCGGTTCTGTATTGGCAGGTTGACTACGATAGAATGGTTACATTGATTCTTATAACTTGAATCAGCATGAATAACGACAGAATTCCGAGCCAGCGAAAACCCACTGACGAAGCAAACTCCCAACTGGTCGTCCGCCGGCTTCAGCTTCTGCGAGCCGGCGAGTTTCAGTTTGGTCTCTTCGCTGATGACATTGCGACCATCGCAGCCTGGCGAAAACCGACGCCGTTGCCCCAGGCTCCCGAGTCGGTGCTCGGGGTTGTTAGTATCCAGGGCCGCATGTTGACCGTTCTCGATCTCGCAGCGCTAACTGAGCGTGGGGCTGCTTCCAAAAATACGCCCGCCCAACACGTCATCGCGTTACGCGGCGATGAGCAACTCGCCCTCGCGATAGGTAGTTTGGGCGAAACCATCGAGATTGCGGAAACTGATTTAACTGCAAAAGGAGCGACTACAGGCACACTTTTTCTCAGAGTTGTGTATTGCGATGGCTCAGAGATAAACGTTCTCAACTTAGATGAACTTTTCTCAATCGCGATTCAGGGTCGCGAGCGCCGCCGGCGTCGATTCTAATCTCCAAAAGTATACCTAAGCGTTCCGATGCCCTCGGATCAATGTCGAAATATTTCCTCAATGCTAGAATCGAAGCGGAAAAAAACAATAAGGAGTTTTGAGTCCGGAAACCGCGCATTCTCTGGATGACTCATCGCCTATTATCGCCTATCACTCATCACAGTTCACTGGCAATGCACGAGCAGGCTTTCACAATTCTTGAATATCCCGAGCTACGGGCGCTCATTCGGCGCGGCGCGCAAACTCCCATGGGACGAGCGCGAGTGGACGCGCTGCAACCTTTGGCAAATGTTGCTGAACTGGAGAAGCAGCTTGCCGCCGTCGCTGAATGTGTGAATTTGCGAAAACGAGGTGGCGCCTGGACGTTTAGTGAGCTGAGCGATCCAAATGAGAAGCTGACGATGCTACAAATTGAAGGTGCGACCCTGGAATCAGCGGCGATTCTCGAGATTAGGTCGTTGTGCGACCAGGCAATGTCTGCGCGTGCATCAATTCTCGCTGAGCGTGACTCCTCTCCGGTGCTCTGG
>DASWDX010000456.1:0-4396 GCA_036395055.1 Pyrinomonadaceae bacterium
CACGCGGAATCTTTGGTGCGTTTGCCGGGCCATGGTCCGCGGGCACAAGCACCGGGCTGCTTTGGCAGGCAGCAATGGACGGCTCCGCCCTTAGTCCGTCCTCATTCATACGTGGTGGCATGGGCGCGCTCACTGAAGCCCTGGCCCGGGTGGCGCTCAGCGCGGGAACTGAAATAAGGACCGCGGCCGGCGTTGAAAGAATCGAGATCTCGGAGGAAAAATCCTCCAGAGTTACACTCAAAACTGGAGAGGAAATCTCGGCGCGCGCGATTGTTTCCAATGCCGACCCGCGCACTACATTTTTGAAGTTGGTGGATCCGGTTGACTTGGATCCAAATTTCCTCTTGAAGGTTCACAACTACCGCGCGATGGGAGTCTCAGCGAAAATCAACCTGGCCCTTTCGGAGCTACCTTCATTTACAGGGCTCGATGCGAGCGACGTGGAGGGAACCAGCGCCAAACTTTCCGGCCGAATACATATCGGGCCAGACACTGATTATCTGGAGCGCGCTTTCGATGCCGCGAAGTATGGCGACTACTCACCCGCGCCCTACATGGATATCACCATCCCTTCTTTGCTTGATCCCGCTCTCGCACCGGCTGGCGCTCACGTAATGTCGGTTTATGTGCAGTACGCGCCTTATACCTTACGGAATGGCGATTGGAATTCGCGGCGTGAAGATTTTGCGGACGCAGTTGTCAGTACCTTGTCAGACTACGCACCAAAGTTGAAGGAGTCGATCCTGGCTCGACAGGTTATCACGCCACTCGATCTTGAAGAGACCTATGGATTGAGTGGCGGTCATATTCATCATGGCGACCAGTCGCTCGATCAGTTCTTCACGTTTCGGCCGTTGATTGGCTGGGCGCAGTATCGAACTCCGATCAAGGGACTCTATCTTTGTGGCGCCGGCACGCACCCGGGTGGTGGCATAAGTGGCGGACCGGGGAGAAATGCGGCGCGGGAGATAATTAGAGATCTCAAGGCAAGGCGGATTTAGCTCCGTAGGAGCACCCTGTCTATAGCCGTAACTTCAACTAAGAAAGAGAAGCTCCATAGGAGCGAAATATTTATGAGACCTTACTGTGATCTGGGACGTTTCGCTCCTACGGAGCTGAGGAGTTGAGGTGAACGGTGGTCTATAAATATTTTGACCCTCCGGACTTAGGAACCAAAATGTGAGCTATGAGGAACTTGAAACCATCTCGAAGCTTCGCCAGCGACAACAACGCCGGCGTCCATACGAAAGTGATGGAAGCGATCGCTGGCGCCAATGATGGACACGTCATTGCCTATGGCGACGATCCTTATACAGCGCGCGCAGTTAAGAAGTTTCGCGAGCATCTTGGTAAGGACGTGGAAGTCTTTTTCGTCTTTGGGGGCACAGGCGCTAACGTGTTGGGCTTGAAAGCCGGAACCGAATCGCATCATGCAATCATCTGCGCCGAAACAGCGCACATCAACGTAGACGAGTGTGGCGCGCCGGAGAAGTTCACCGGTTGCAAACTGCTTTCCGTGAGTACAGCGGATGGAAAGATCAGGGTTGACCAGATAAAGCCCCTGCTACACGAAGTTGGTTTTGAACACCACGTTCAGCCGCGAGTGATTTCAGTTTCGCAAGCGACTGAGATGGGCACGGTCTACACGCCACGGGAGCTGAAAGCTTTGGCTATGTTTGGCCATGATAATAACATGCTGTTGCACGTCGATGGCGCCCGCATTGCAAACGCCGCAGCTGGCCTTAACGTCAATCTCAAAGCGATAACCAGGGACGCGGGCGTTGATATCCTTTCCTTCGGCGGCGCCAAGAATGGGATGATGTATGGCGAAGCGGTGGTGTTCTTTGACAAAGCTCTCGCGAAGAATTTCAAGTATACGCGCAAGCAAGGCACGCATCTGCCCTCAAAGATGAGATTTATTTCCGCGCAGTTTGAGGCGCTACTGACAAACGACCTCTGGCGCCAAAATGCGGACCACGCGAATCGAATGGCTCAAGTTCTGGCACGAGAGCTCGAAAAGATCCCCCAGATAACGATTACTCAAAAAGTTGAAGCCAATGGGGTATTTGCGCTGGTGCCGAAGCGATATGTTCCGTTGCTGCAGAAGAAATATTTTTTCTACGTTTGGAATGAGGAGACTTCGGAAGTTCGCTTCATGACTTCGTTCGATACTACCGAAGACGACATAAGGGACTTCATCGGTTTAGTAAAGAGGGTCGTGAAATAAATCTTGCGAAATCGTAGAGCTCTTCTAGCGCCTCACTAAAAGCGAGTCTTTACCCGTACATGTCAAAACAAAAGCACCCAATTCTGTACAACTTCCTAGGTAGCCTCCTCGCTGGGCTAATACTCGCGGCTATCCTCTATTTTGTGCCAGGTGTTTCTCCTTGGTTGGTTCGTGTTTTGAGAATTGTCTGGGGTTTTGTTGCCTGGAGAGTACCAGTTCCATTAGGCCTACTTTTTCTGCTAGTTATCCCAATTGTTGCTATAGGCGTCATATTAGCTATGGTGGCTTTGAAGCCTGGCTCGCTGCCTGAATTCTATGCCTATAAGGAGGATCGATTATTCAATGCGGTCTGGCGTTGGGAATACGGTAGCAGCGGAATCTGGGATCTCGCCTCATTTTGTGAATCCTGTGACTTAAGATTGGTTTATTCAGATGCGCGGGTGGGGTTTGGGCGGAATGTGACCAAGCTCATTTGTGAGCGCTGTAACCGGCAGGTCTATGAAACGGAAGGTGATTATGAATACCTCAAGGCGAAGGTTGAGAGAGAGATAGATCGACGTATTCGAACCAATGAGTATAAGAAGAGCTTAAAACGAACTTACGATTAACAGCGAACCGACCGTGAGACTGCCCACCTATTCCAGTAGAAACTTCAACAGACCCCGAGCGGAGGCAATTCCACTTAGGCGATGATCGTCAGTGCTCGACTCTCTAAAATGCATTGACACCTGACTCTCAACAGCGGCTTGCTGCTCCAACAAACGCCGGCGTTCTTCTTTGATTTCGGCCTTTTCTCTTTCACGGGAGGCTTCCAAACCGCCGCCACGTATGAATTCAACAATGCGGCTCAGCTCATCGCGATCAAACCAGGTTCCATGTCCTTTACAAACGTCTACAATCACACCCGAGCAGCGCGCGAAATTGATTCGGTTCATCAACTTCGAACACTCCGGACACGGCACGTATTTTACTTTGCTGGTCTCACGAACCACGTGGGTTGGCGCGGGCGATGCCAGTCCGAGCACTGCTGACTGCTGTTCGCGATCGGCGCAAATTTTTTCAAACGAGGCCACCTCAAGCCAAAGACCGAGGCACCGCTCACATTCACGTACGGCAGTTGCACCGATCGTGACTAATAACATTTCACTCTGGCAGCGTGGACACTTGCGATCCTTTGCCTCGCTGACCTCAGGAACTGTCGCCGCCGCACCGCAGCATGGACAGTGCTTGCTGCCAATGAACATCATCGCGAAGCATGAGGGACAGGCAACCGTCGCTAGGCGGGAGCCACAGAATTGGCAGAGGGGTGTTTCCGTTGACGAAGCCGCGCCACAGTTTGGGCAGTTGAGTGTTTCTGCTCGCATTGACGCCATTCTACCAGCTAAAACACGAAAAGAAGCGCGGAAGCACGGATTGTTTGCGGTAAGAACTTTTGAAAAACACCCAAACGCGGCGCGGCCTTGCTTGCGCGTGAAGCGGCGGGCAAAATACAGCTCGAACGTTAACGTCGAGTGTACAAACGAGTGATCTTAAAAACCTAACTCAGAATCAGGACAGGTGAAATGAGCGCACCAGTGCAGCAGGAAAACGGCACACCCACTCCCGAGCTAGATCAACTTTGTATCAACACAATCCGGACGCTTTCGCTTGACGCCGTGCAGAAGGCTGAATCCGGTCATCCAGGTTTGCCTCTCGGCGCGGCACCGATGGCCTATGTCCTTTGGACGCGCTTCCTGCGTCACAATCCACGAAACCCAAAGTGGGAGAATCGCGATCGCTTTCTGCTCTCCGCGGGGCATGGTTCGATGTTGCTCTACTCCTTGCTGCATCTGACCGGCTACGATCTTTCTCTGGACGAAATCAAACACTTTCGCCAGTTCGGATCGAAGACTCCGGGTCATCCAGAATATGGATTGACACCGGGGATCGAGATTACTACCGGTCCGCTGGGCCAGGGCTTTGCGAACGGCATTGGTATGGCGATGGGCGGAGCGCATCTCGGAGCGAAGTTCAATAAGGAAAGTTTTTCGCTGATCGATCATTATGTCTACGCGATCGTGTCCGACGGCGACCTGATGGAGGGGGTGGCCTCGGAAGCGGCTTCGCTTGCCGGCCATCTTCAGCTTGGCAAACTCATCTATCTCTACGATGACAACAATGTGACCATCG
>DASWDX010000457.1:0-4336 GCA_036395055.1 Pyrinomonadaceae bacterium
AAAAAAATACTGTTTCGATTGTCGGAACTTTTAAGGATGGCAGCGGGAAGGCGCTTCAGACCATTACTGCCAACGGATCAACCACTGTACCTTATCCAGCATGGCGAACACATTTCCCGGAAGCACTTTCGGCCGCACTCAATGAGTTTTCGCAGAAGCTTGGAAACTATCGACAGTGAAAGTGATCGGCCTTTGGCTTTGCTTCGTCATGCTCTTGATTTCAGCTCACCGGCTGCCCGCACCGATTTCTGAAGTTCCGGAAAGTCCATCACCAACTTCCACAGTTGCACCCACGACGAATCTGACAGGGTTGTCTATAAATGTTGTTGAGAACTTTGTTAAAGGCTTAAGTGCAAACAATGCCGACACTCAGGTTCAGTTTTACGCGGACGAAGTGAGTTACTATGAGATGGGCAAAGTTAACAAGCATGCTGTCCGGGAAGATTTGGAACACGACATTCGGACGTGGCCCAACCGAGTTTATTCCATCCACGACACGCCAAAAATTACGCAGCTTTCATCCGGCGTTTTTCAGGCGGAATTCCCAATGACGTATACGTTGGCAAACAGCAAAGGGGTGAGTAGCGGTATACTGCAGATGACAGTGCGATTCTGCTCGACGGGGCAGACGTGGCAGGTGTTCGAAATCCAAAAGAAACCAATTGTTGCACAAAAAAAGAGGTAGCGAGCGTAGGCCTAGTTATTGACAGGTTCTTGCACCGCCACGCTCCGTCTCTTGCATTGACTCTGGCACGGTAACTTTGATTGAATGGGAGAAGGTGAAACACACACTTGCCGCGGTCTGTGGCGGAACCCTGCTTATTATTTCCGCGCAGCGGCTGCCCGCGCCGATTTTCGAAGAATCGACCCCCGTGCCGGCACCGACACTTCAACCTGCTCTTCAACGCGTCCCGGAATTGACTCCGTCTCCGCCCATTCAAGGTAGCCCATCGCAGGATTCATCGGCCGCGGCACCGAGGGTGACAGCGTATTTGAGCAGTGCCGAGGCTGAGGTCGGCCAAACGGTGACCCTTAAATTTCGAGTAGCAGGATCTAAGAGTGCGGAGATTCCGGAAGGGATCAGCGTGGATAGCCTCGAAATTCACCGAGCTGGATACCATACGAACTTCGAGATGCACGATAAAATAGTGAACTCAAGCGTGACTTACGATTATACTGTCGTGCCTCTAAAGCCCGGCACTTTCAAGATTCCGTCGCAAGCGATCCGCGCCGGAAATACTTCATTGGCCACGCCGGAATTAACCCTTCACGTGGTCAAAGCACCAGCCGGCACGGCTGCAATCGTGGACAGCCTAGCCACAAAGACTACGCCAGCTCCTTTTTCGAATATTGGTATGCAAATGCCCATGGCAACGCCATTGCAAAGGTATCGATCTCGTTCGGTTTCAGTTAAGCCGAAGGCTGTCTATCGCGGAGAGATCAAACTCGAATTCGATAATGGGCCGGTTACCGGCGGATTGATCAGTATTAAACTGAACGCAGATCTCGCGTCCGGAACCATGACTGTAAAAAGTAAACAGGGCGATCTGAAAGTTGCATTCTCGGGTGTTTGGGACGGCGAGATCTTTCATGCCACAACCAAAAATGCTCAATGGGGCCCCAGATCTTTCACTGTTCACTTCGCTCCGAACGCGAGAACGGCGACGTATGAATCTTTCAATGGCGGGAAACCTCAAATGGCAGATCTGCGACTTCAATAGTCCGTAAGATCGTCAACGATGCGAACTCTCAGGCTTAGTTTTACGCGAACGAAGTGAGTTACCTGACCAGGGATGCTATCCGCAAGAATTTGGAGCACGATGTTCACACATGGCCCGATCGAGTTTATTCCATTCGCGACAGACCGAGAGTCACGTAACTTTCGGCGGACGAAATTTCCAATGAGCTATACGTTGACAAACAGCACGCGATTGAGCAGCGGCATCCTAGAAATGACGATCCGATTCCACTCAGGTGCGCAGACGTGGCAAGTGTTCGAAATCCAAAAGAAACCAATTGTTGCGCAAAAAAAGAGGTAGCGAGCGCAGGCCTAGTTATTGTTAGCAGCTGTAGAACTCGTGCTTACCTTCGAAACCTTTGAGTTCGTGCGCGCCGGCTGGTTCGCATTTGATTAAAGCACCCAGTTTATCTTTGCCGGCTGCGCTGGTGAGCAGCGAAATGCCCAGCGAGCCGGCGAGTTTTTCCATCCGGAAAACGAAGTTCACGTCTTTGCCCATCAAACTTTCCTCGCCCATTGAGGGCACGCCGCCGATTGCAACTGGACCAAAGTGCAAGGCGAGACGGAAGCGCGGCTCGTTTTTCGCTTGCGCTTGTTTGAGCGGAACAAGCGTATCGGCAACATTTTTCGTCGCGTTTTGATCATCCCGCCAGTAAGCAAAAAATCCGTCGCCCAGGTACTTATCGATCATGCCTCCGTGCGCCTCGATAACCTCGTTGCATGTGGCGACCCAGCCGCCGATCAGCGTCGCGAGCTTGTCGCTCGTTAGGCTACGACTGAGCGGAGTGAAGTTTTCAATGTCGGCCACCAATAGCCAACACGCAACGTTCTCAATCTCCCGAATCGTCCGCTCTATCAATGTGGTTTGATATTCGCCCGTTACTTCGATCGGCTGGCGAAACATAAAGACAAAGTCGCCGATAATGATTTGATCTTGATCGCAAAGCCTGACCGGCTGGTGCACACGGCGCTTGTTCAAAAAAGTTCCGTTACTGCTACCGAGATCAATCAACCAAAACTCGCCGACGTTCTGCACATTGATAATGGCGTGCCGACGCGAAATCTTCGGCGAATCTAAAACCATCGTGTTCTTGGCGGACCGTCCAATGGAGCAATTGCCCTGGATCTGAATGCTGTCCCGACCGGGAGTCTCCAGCCAGGCTCCCTGCTCCTTGCTCGATTCAGCACCATCATCCGCAGTCATCGCGCCAAGTTATAGATTAGCGCCGCGAAGATCGGCAAGGAAAACTCCGCCGAGCGACTGACATTTTTTTGCTTTATCTTTGCAGCGCAAATAGTCGAAGCAGAGAGAACTGTGCCGGGCGGCCTTAACGAGGAAGCGGTGAAAACTACAAGGTGCGGTTAGTAGCTAAAAACTCGTGCGCTCCCTCGAAGCCTTGAGTTCGTGACTCCCAGCCGGTTCCGCTTTAATAAGCGAGCCGAGCTTGTCATTTGCCGCCGCGCTGGTTAGCAAATAAATCCCTAACGAGGCGGCGAGTTTTTCCATCCGGAAAACGAAGTTTACTTCTTTGCCCATGACCCAACAAAAACGTTTCTCCCTTGGCGGATCTATTACTGTTCAGAATAAATCGGGCGGATCCCTTCTAATTTCCGACTTTTCGTATCCGCCGGGCGTTTCATAAATCCGTGAACGGATCGGGCTTTCTAATTGTGCCGTGCTCGCCCTGTTGGTGAATGAGTTTCGCAACGAG
Organism: Pyrinomonadaceae bacterium; assembly: GCA_036395055.1. Classification (GTDB taxonomy): domain Bacteria; phylum Acidobacteriota; class Blastocatellia; order Pyrinomonadales; family Pyrinomonadaceae; genus PSRF01. The sequence goes on from DASWDX010000457.1 coordinate 3,451, forward strand.
GCCGGTCCAGCCGGTTTGATGCGACGCCCCGAGGCCAGCGCCGGTATCACCGTGAAAATATTCGTGGAACCAATAGCGATTTTGATCACGTTTCTCATCGAGTGCTCTGCCTGAGGCGCGCGCGAAAGGCCGTTGCCCATTTTCGCCAGCCAGCCAAATCCGGATGAGTCGGTTAGATAGTTCGTTCGCGACGCCGTTCAAGGTGGTGAACTGGCCAGAGCCGGTGGGACATTCCACTTGGAAATCATCGCCATAGTAATGATGAAATTTCTGCAATGACTCGATGAGCAAGTAATTAATCGGCATCCAAACCGGTCCCCGCCAGTTTGAGTTGCCGCCGAATACCTCAGTCTGCGATTCCGCAGGCTCATAACTCACGACTTTTTGCTCGCCGCTCACGGTCACCACGTACGGATGGTCCTTGTGAAATTTGCTGACGGAACGGACGCCGTAGTCGCTGAGAAATTCTTGGGGATCTAGCATCCGTCGCAATAAGCACTTCATGCGATGACCGCGCGTCAGTGCGATGAGCCGGCGTTCGCCCACGCCTGGTTCCTGCCAGCGCGAAATAAGGCTGCAAAGATCGGGCTGATTCACCAGATACCACTCGAGTCGCTGCTTAAATCCCGGAAGCGCGTCGAGCAGCGCGGGCTCGATTGTTTCCACCGCTATCAACGGCATCAAGCCGATAAGCGAGCGCACCCGCACCCGCACATATCGTCCGCTGGGCGTATGCAGCACGTCATAGAAAAACTCGTCCTCCTCGTCCCAGAGCCCGATGCCTTTGCCACCAAGATTGTTCATCGCGGCAGCGATGCTGAGAAAGTGCTCAAAGAATTTCGTCGCTATATTCTCGTAAACTGGATTTTCACGTGCGAGTTCGACC
>DASWDX010000458.1:0-8844 GCA_036395055.1 Pyrinomonadaceae bacterium
CTATAGAACTCATCCGCGAGCTTTGGTCCGGCGACATCTTCGTAGTAGTCCATGATCCGAGAGATGTCTGGCGCGATTTGTCGATGAAACTCCAGACGCATCAACCACGCCGGCCCAGGATCTGGGAATCCAATTCAGGCAGGGAAACAGCCTTAGCAGGATCGGCCTCAATCTCTGCGTCACGTCGCAGCGCTTCGGCAACGCCTTCATCTTCGTCCGATAGAATACCTGGAAGGGATTCAAGCAGGTTCGCGGCCAGAGCTGCACGTTCCCGCTCAGGTAAGTCGAGCGCAAGCTTCTCTACTTCAACGATGGTGCTCATGAAACGAAGGATAACTCTAGGAAGGTATTGGAGCAACAGTTGAAACGCTTCAGCAACGTCAACTTCGGCGGCGGGACGGACTTGGATTGATCAAAGCTCTGCAGAACGAGATGCGGATGTGGCGCGGCTGTCTTTAAGAGGGTCAGGAATCTCGTCCGCTACGGTTTGCAAATCAGCGTTCTTCAGAAAGAAGTAAAAGGTGGAGTCAACGATCTGAAGCATCTTTGTGTTTCGATCAAAATCAATGATCGGTGGAACTATAATTCTTGTTCGCCTGAAGGGTGGCCAAGTTGTACAGCGAGTTGCTCATGTCCGAGGCTCGGACATCGATTTTTCGCTGATGTATTCCCTGAATTAGGTAATGAACCGTCCTTAGAGCCTCCACTCGCGCTTACATTTCCCGCAGCAATTGACTCTAGCGCCCGTTGATGTCGCGATGCGTATTCATCAGCCTTGGCCTGCACCATCCCTCGCTACCGCTTGCGGTTCTGTACGGTTGAGTTGTCGGCTTTTCCTTCCAGCGTCCTAATCAATCCAATTGCGATGGCTTACCTTTCTTTTTGGGGGTGAGCATATCGCGAAGAACAGCGGTTTGCTTTGATGTCAATCTTGTAGACTTCGGCGCTGCCAGCAAACGGGGTTCGTGCATCTCTTGAACAAGCTTCAATGCAGATCACCGGCCGATGTTTGATAGATCTCCCCGCCAGCAGCCACAAACTCCTCCGCCTTCTCCTTCATTCCCACTCCCAACGCCGCTTGTTCATCGATCTGTTTTTGCGCGGCGTACTCTCGCACATCCTGCGTGATCTTCATCGAGCAGAAGTGGGGGCCGCACATGGAACAAAAATGCGCGAGCTTGGCGCCTTCCTGTGGCAGTGTCTCATCGTGATACTCGCGTGCAACTTCCGGATCGAGCGAAAGGTTGAACTGATCTTCCCAGCGAAACTCGAAACGCGCCTTGGATAACGCGTTGTCGCGATACTGCGCACCGGGATGACCTTTGGCGAGATCGGCTGCGTGGGCCGCGATCTTGTAAGCGATGACGCCATCTTTGACATCCTTCTTGTTGGGCAGGCCGAGGTGTTCTTTTGGAGTGACGTAACAGAGCATCGCAGTGCCATACCAACCAATCATTGCCGCGCCGATTGCGGAGGTGATGTGATCGTAGCCGGGCGCGATGTCGGTTGTGAGTGGACCAAGCGTATAGAACGGAGCCTCCTGGCAGGTCTCCAGTTGCTTGTCCATGTTCTCTTTGATCAAATGCATGGGCACGTGACCCGGGCCTTCGATCATCACCTGGCAGTCATGCTCCCAGGCGATCTTTGTTAACTCGCCAAGCGTTTCGAGTTCGGCAAACTGCGCTTCATCGTTGGCGTCGGCAATCGAGCCGGGACGCAAACCATCGCCGAGCGAAAAGGAAACGTCATAAGCAGCCATGATCTCGCAGACCTCGCGAAAGCGCGTGTAAAGAAAACTCTCCTGGTGATGAGCGAGACACCACTTAGCCATGATTGAACCACCTCTGCTAACGATTCCCGTAGTGCGCTTTGCAGTTAATGGAATATAAGGAAGCCGCACGCCCGCATGAATCGTGAAGTAGTCAACGCCCTGTTCAGCCTGTTCGATCAAAGTGTCGCGAAAGATCTCCCACGTCAGATCCTCAGCTTTGCCGCCGACTTTTTCCAGCGCCTGATAAATAGGAACAGTACCGATCGGCACCGGTGAGTTGCGAATGATCCACTCGCGCGTGGCGTGAATATTCTTGCCCGTTGAGAGATCCATCACCGTGTCCGAGCCGCACTTGATCGACCAACGCATCTTTTCGACTTCATCGTCAATCGATGACAGCACCGCCGAGTTGCCGATGTTCGCATTGATCTTTACGAGAAAGTTGCGGCCAATGATCATCGGCTCGCTTTCGGGGTGATTGATGTTTGCGGGAATGATCGCCCGACCGCGAGCGACTTCATCGCGTACGAATTCAGGGGTGACGTATTCCGGGAGCGCCGCTCCGAATGATTGACCGCGGTGTTGGTGACGCAAGGAATCGCGGGGAGCCTCTTCCGTATCTCTGCCGGCAGGATGCTTACGCTCCCAGCCCAGGTTTTCGCGGATGGCGATGAATTCCATCTCCGGCGTAATGATCCCACGGCGTGCGTAGTGCATTTGGGTAACGCAGGTGTCAGGCTTGGCGCGCAGCGGCGTGTGGCGAAGCGCGGGAAAATCTTCAAGGCGGCCTTTCTCTTTTCGGCGCGCGTGATTCGCAGCGTCAAAAGTGAGGTAGCCATCGTCGATTGGTTGCAAGTCGCGGCCTTGATATTCTTCCACGTCGCCGCGCGCGAGAATCCAATGGCGGCGCAGCGTCGGCAAACCCCCACGCACATCACAACGAACAGACGGATCACCCCATGGCCCACTCGTGTCGTAGACGCGCACCGGCGGATTGTCTTCAAGAGCGTTATTGAAACTACGCGTTTGGTTTTGCGAGATCTCGCGAAAGGGTACGCGCACGCCGGGCTGATTGCCGTCGATATAAATGCGACGCGAATTGGGCAAGAGCTTGTCGTTATTGACGGGCGTTGTTTCGTTCTCTGCTGGTGTGATTGCGGCACTCATAAAATTAACTCCTTAAACTGCGGATACGCTAGTTTTACTCTACCCCCGGTCGCTACCGCTCCCGGTTCTGACTTTCTCTGCGCATCCTCTGTGAACCTCTAATTCTCTGTTGTGAGTAATGATAAATAACCACAGGCACAGAGGAGTCGCAGTATTTCACAGAGAAAAATAAAAACCGCTCCACCTAAAATCAAAAGAGATGGAACGGTCACAGATGGCTGTTTCTCCCTTCGACGGTGCTAACCGTATCAGGTTCAAGGGGTCTCCCAATTGCGATTTGCGATTGCGGGTTGCGGAATAGAAAAAACAAATCCGCATTCAGCATTACGAAATCCGCATTCCGTGGGACTCTCAGCCACTTCCCGCGCGGCTCCCCCGAAAACTCTCAATTGCTGTTGAGTTTACTACATAATATGTTGAATTGTTGAGCGCTCACGCTGTAGAACGCCAGTGCGGATGCCACAACGGTCTGATATCATTCGCCGCCGTAGTCAGCGCGCGACAGATATTGTCTTGATTCCATTCGAGTGAATCGCAACTGCAAGGACGCGATGCTCCGCGGTAGTGAGGATGCAAACTATGAAGCGCTACTCTATCTTTCACGCGTTTGTCCTGTCATTTTTCTCGAAGTCTTTTTACCAGGACGTCGGTCAACGCTGGCGCGGCACCGGTCTCGCTTTTCTGCTCGTAGTGTTGGCGCTGGTCTGGATTCCGACAACGATCAAACTCCACTGGACATTGTCGCGGTTCGTCAAGGACTACGCGCCACGTATTACCAAACAGATTCCGGCGATCACGATTTCCAACGGAAAAGTTTCGACCGACGTGCCTACTCCCTATTTCATTAACGACCCGGACACTGGGACGCCCATGATAATTATCGACACGACCGGGCAGTATGAATCGCTGGATAACACTCCGGCGAAGGTCCTTTTGACAAGGTCGAAAATCATGACTCAGCAAAGAGCTGAAACGAGGGTTTACGACCTCTCAGACGTAAAGAGTTTTTATGTCGATCACGTACAGGTGGAAGGCTGGCTTGCGTTCGGCGCACGCTGGTTTGCGCTGGTTGCCTATCCGCTAGTTTTAGTTTTCTCTTTCATCTTCAGAACTATCCAAGTGCTCATCTATGCGCTCTTTGGGTTAGTCTTCGCGAGCTTATTGAACGCGAAATTAAGTTATCAAACGCTCATGCGTCTGGCGGCCGTTTCTCTCACGCCGGTGTTGCTGTTGAATCTGCTCCTGGAATTTGTCCCGCTGCGGATACCGGGGTGGTGGTTACTTGGAATCAGTATCGCTCTGGTCTACTTGTTCCTCGCGGTTAAATGGAATGCGGAACCACTGACTGTATGGCAAGACCAGCCCATGGTTGCACCACCATTTATGCCTGGACCGCCTGCTCAGTGACCATCTGAATGACACCAACGGTCAACATAACGCCAAGTTCACCGCGTAACCAAGGGTCCCGCATCGCTGATTGACGAATAGAGAGCCGGGAGCTGTGCGACCGGGTTCCGTCCGAGAAGCTCAACTCAAACACAAGCTAAAAGCCGATTGATGTGTGCTTGAGTTGTGCCTCGGACGTCGGCTTGAGCCAGGCTTGCACCCGGTCGCTACTGCTCCCGGTTCCGTATTTGTGCTGCACTGTTGTGGCACCTATTCAACCGCCAATGAAACTCATCGAGCGCGAAGGCGCGACAAACTGAGGATCGTTGATGAAATGGCGTGGCTCCTTCTTCATCACGACACTTTCGATGAAATCGATAATTTCTGAGCGCGTTGCGCCACTACGAACGACATCGCGTAGCGAGTGTTCGACAGTTGAGAAAAGGCAGGTGCGAATCTGGCCGTCGGCGGTGAGCCTAATGCGCGAGCAAGCGCCACAGAATGGTTCAGTCACGGGCGCTATGATTCCAATCTCACCCGGTGCGCCGTCAGCAAAGCGGTAGCGCGAAGAAGTTTCCGAACCACGAGCGACGTCGATCGAAGTAAGCGGAAACTTTTCATTAATGCGCTCGCGAATCTCACGTCCGGATACCACATCCGCACGCGACCAATCGTGCCCGGAGTCAAGCGGCATAAATTCGATGAATCGCATCTTCACGTCGTGTTCGCGGGCAAAAGCGGCGAAGTCGGCAACCTCATCTTCGTTGTGACCGCGCACAATAACGGCATTAATTTTGATTGGCTCCAGACCTGATTGTTTTGCTGCTGCAAGTCCCTGGAGCACGCGATCCAGCACGTCCACGCCCGTCATCTGCTTGAAGGTGTCGCGCTTCAAACTGTCAAGGCTAATCGTAATGCGATCCAATCCCGCGTCTTTCAAACTTTGGGCACGATCCGGCAGGAAGTAGCCGTTGGTAGTCAGAGCGAGATCATGTAGGCCCTTAGGTTTTAGCAGCGAGAGCTTTTCAATGATCGTCTCAATGTCGCGCCGCATCATCGGCTCACCACCCGTCAAGCGAATCTTCCGGATGCCAAGCGAAACAAAAATCTCGCAAACGTATTCAACTTCTTCATACGAAAGCATCTGCTCTTTCGGCGCTATGGGCGGCTCCCCGTGAGGCAGGCAGTAGAAACAGCGAAAATTACAACGGTCAGTTAGCGACACTCGCAAATCGCGGATCGGGCGGTTATATGAATCTTTGAGATTTATTCGCATCCGGCGAGAATGATACTCGTCACCAGACCGAGTCTCCAAATTACGAGAGGTGATTCGACAGTCTGTACAAGGGCAAAGGACTGAAAAGCGTTGCACTCAACGTTGTCTTCGACGAAGTATTCACTCAGATTACCGCGAAGCTCGCTTCATTATCGACCCGCCAGCCAACGTGCCGCATTGCCAACGTATGTCTTGATGTCTTCCAGCGCCTGAGGGTTTTGTTTGTAACCGTTACCGGGTAGTTCGATCAGAAAACTTGGACAACCCATTTCGGTGTCCCAGTTGTAGTCTGCAAAGTGATGAAAGCTAGACTCGGCAATGCCTCGCCCGAGCTGGTTACCATGGACGTCGGTTGAGCTTTCGAAGGCAACGATGAGGTTGAACGGTCGGCCAGTTACTTTGCTTTGTCCGACGGCAATCACGTCCGCATGCTGTTCACCTTCCGGCACGCCTACAGCTCCCTCGTGTGGATGAGCCGGGAAAAACTGGATCGCGCCGGTCGGCGAATTTGGGTTGCGCAGCAGTTCATGAGGAGTTACTGCGGTTATTGTTTGATAGTCGCCATTCGCACCCGAATGATAGTTGGGCCATGAGATCGAAGTAGTGTATGGATCATCGCGAACATGCCGGGAAGGATCGGGCTCGGAATGTTGGGAGTGAAAAAAGTGAGCGCATCCAATGCCGCCCAGAGTGCAAAGCGAAGTGCCGAGGTCCTGGTGATCGCGCGTAGCCATGATGCCGCCGCCGCGCTGTCGAAAACGAGTGATGCCCTGGCAGTCTGTGACGGTCAAACCATCACCCTGATCAATCGCAAATAGCCACAACTCGTCAAAATCTGTGGTATCCAACCTGCTGAGCACCGGATCGTTAGCGGCTGCGTCTGAATCACGATCGCGAGTGGTCACTTCGCACAGCGGCCTTCCGGAATCGTCTTTCAGCGCAGCCAGTTCATCTCGCAGCAGAGAGAACCGGCCGATATTCCAGTCGTCTGCAGCAAAGGGAATAGTGGTCTGCATTAGAATGCGAATCGGACTAGTCATACGCTTCCTTTCAAGCTCTGCCGGTTTTAGCGTCGGCACCAGCTCCGCCTAACAAAATTCTCCTGGGGGTTGAGGAAGATTAGTGCAAGCGAGTCGAGACGCGCAATGAGAACTACTGCCAGGCACTAGTTCAGTTTGGAATCGGCCTATCTTAAGTCAAGCTGAGTATTAAGAGTATTGCCCAGCCATGGCCAACGTAGACTCTAGCATCCGGCGCTACTGCGCTCGGTTCTGTAATCGTTTGGCTTTTGGGAGGCAATGGGAAAAAGCCGTGACCAATCATAAAGACCGTGCTAAAAGTGGGAGAAATTTAGAATCGAAATAGTGGAAAACCTACAGACAATGACGGACGCGATTCTGGTTAAATGGCTTTTAACTGCAAACAGCATGAAGAAAGCGGTACAACTGTGGCTTCAATTGATTTAGCCACAGATTCTGAGGAGGATTTGTCTGATGTCAGGTTATTTCTCGTTTCAAAAATACATCACTAGCTCTTTCGTCAAGGCCGTCTACTTTCTCGGCTTCCTGGCCCTGACGGCTGGCGGGATTGGTTTGGCGGGTTGGGCCGCCATGCGCCTGTATGAAGCCAGCATTCCAAGAGAGCTTGGCTGGTATTACGTAGCCAGCGGTGTAGGAATTCTGCTCGTCGGCAATCTTGTGTGGCGAGTTTTTTGCGAAATCTGGATTGTGCTCTTCAACATATACGCGCGGCTTGTTTCTCTGGATCAGAAAACTGGAGCTGAAGCTTTCTCAGCCGATGTGCGCACGGATGTCTCAGAAGACGTGGAGGTCGAAGAGATGCGACCCCATAGCGAATCGGATCTTTTAGGTCGCCCGGGAGGCGTGCTCGGATTGTCGTCGTGATAAGTGAAGGCGGGATTGTCGTGAGGCTTCCGTGAATGTCCATTGGTAGCGACCGGGCAGGCTTTCACGCCATTTACTCCGTCGGGATATTGATCGGAAGAAACTAGTCTGACAAATATTTCGTGCCTAACAGCACGAAGAGGTTCGCGTAAAACAACGCTTCATTTCAGAGCCTGATCCAGCGACGACGAATCGTCCAACAGGATCCACTCAACTATCGACAGCGGCAGGCTGCCATTCTTGATCAAGTCGTCGTGAAACTGGCCCAGGCGAAAGTTTGCGCCCTGCTTGTCGCGATATTTTCCCAACAAGTGCATAATTTGCCACTTCCCAACCATGTAGGTGATCTTCTGCGTCGGATTCGCTGCCGCCCCTGCCGCTTCTCCCGTAGCCGACTCGCGATCGAGACCACCTGCTTCCATGAAATAATTCACGGCCTGATCGAAAGTCCATTTGCCGGTCTGCAGGTTCACGTCCACGCCGATACGCGCGGCGCGATAGCGAGCAAGACGGAGTATCTGTGCCTGTCCAGCCGAGTTGATTGGATAAAGACCAGTACGCATCAACATCTCTTCGCCATAGAGCGCCCAGCCCTCAATAAATACGCCGTCACTATGCTGGCGGCGAATTTCAGTGGGCAGGTGTTTCGCGATTGAGAGTTGCAAAAAGTGGCCGGGGATGCCTTCGTGGCCGAGTATCGGCCTCGGGTCTTCAATCGCCGCACGAATGTAAAAGTTTTTGGACTGCGGATTGTAGGTTGGAATGAAATAAAAGCCGCTCGCGTCTTTGTCGTAAACGCCGGGCGCATTCATAAAGCCGCCGGGACTGGTTGGCTTGAACGCCTCAGGCAGTTGACGAATCTCAAACCGGCCTAGGTAAGGGGGCAACGTTACGAGATGATTGGTGTTCAGGAAATTGACCATTTCGGTCTCACGGCTTTCGTAGGCTTTCAAAAACGCTTCCTGATCTTTCGGCACATTAGCACTGCGCGCCGGATTGGGATCAGCCAGCGAAGGATCGGGCAACCAAGACTCGAGCGCGCGATAGCGTGCCAATTCCAACTGTCCCAACATGTCTACCTGCTTCGCATCGAGCGGCAGCAGGTAAATGTTCTTCAAAAGATAGTTATAGTTTTCCTCGCCCATAGGTTTAAAGGGCACCATTCCCGGCAGACGTTTCTCCAGCCAGTCGGCAAAGCCGTGAATCGAAACCAGTGCCGCATCGCGCGACTTCACTAAGTCATTTCTCTCGGCCGGCGAAAGATCTTTGGCGAGGGTCATGAGGCTGTCGGTAAAGAGACTATCTATTGATCGGGCGGAGTCAATCGCGAGTTGGGCATA
>DASWDX010000459.1:0-13471 GCA_036395055.1 Pyrinomonadaceae bacterium
TGTCACGATATTTTCGCCGTCATCGCTATATGTTGCCGATACCAATAATGAAATGAAACCTATTCCTGTTTCTTTGGCGGAAGTCCGCAGACGAAGCGTAAAATCACGCGCGTTTCATTCCGTCCGCGCAGGCCAGATCGAGTTCGTGAAAGTCAATACCGACGCATGGAGATGGCGCGACGTTTATCGCTGGTTGCTTGGTTTACGGTGGCCACAGTTTGCCGTGTTCGTCGGCGCGCTTTATATCGCGCTCAATCTTCTTTTCGCTGCGCTTTACAGTTTCCAGCAAGGCAGTATCGCTGGCAGCACCGGTGGGCATTGGTTTTTTGATTGCTTCTTTTTCAGTGTGCAAACGCTGGCCACCGTGGGCTACGGCCATATGTATCCGCAAACGCTCTATGGCCACGTCGTCACGACCATTGAAATTATGAGTGGCATCTTTCTGCTCGCGGTGATGACTGGGCTCATCTTTGTCCGGTTCTCGCGACCGAGTGCGCGAGTCGTTTTCAGCAACTCAATCGTGATCGCACCGTTAAATGGAAAGCCAACGCTGATGGTGCGCGTAGGAAATGAAAATCAACATAGCATGGTCGAAGCGGAATTTCGGATCATGTTTTCGCGCGATGAACCGTTGCTCGAGGGCGGCGATTTCAGGTACTTCTACGTGTTGAAACTACATTTCGACCGGCTCACGGTGTTCCCGGCGGCCTTATCTTTGCGACACACGATCGATGAAACGAGTCCCCTCTTTGGCGCAACCCCCGAATCGCTCGAATCCAGCCGGGTCCTCTTTATTGTCTCAGTGGTTGGAATCGATCCAGTCATTGCGGCCGCAGTTCAAACACAAAAGGATTACAGCTGGCGAGATGTCCGTTTCGGCGAACGTTTCGTCGAGATGTATACCGAACATGGCGGCGGTCGGCTCACGGTGGATTACGGCCGCCTTCACGAAACTGAGCAAGTGGAGTTTACAGTTCACGGTAACGGATCTGACGAGTAAAATGAGTGGGCGCTGGCTCCTGAATTTGACTTGTTCATGTTTACTCCGCTCCGATACTTTCCCGGGAGATTGGCGCGTCTTTAATCTTTATTCGAAACATAAACGCAAACTAAAAGAGCAATAAAATTATGGGATTCCTTGATTCGATACTCAGCGCAGTAAGTGGAGCTCAGAAGCCTTCCGGGGGTGACGAAGGCAATCAGCTCTTGGGGATTCTCAGCGGTCTCCTCGCGCAGAGCGGAGGTCTGCAAGGCCTGGCCAACAGATTTTCCCAGAGCGGCGAGGGCGACGCATTTTCGTCCTGGGTTGGCATGGGGGAAAACCAACCCGTTTCCAGCAATCAAATTCAAGAAGCGCTTGGTTCCGATCAAGTTCGTGCGATCGCAACTAAAATGGGAGTGGACCCCAATCTCACCTCGCAGTTCCTGGCTGAATACCTGCCAAAGATCGTTGACAAACTAACGCCAACCGGAAAAGTGGATCCCACGGCGGATCATCAGCAGGGGCTAGCTGCCTTGTTGCCATCACTGTTGCAAAGCCTTGGCGAGAAACCTGACAGTGGTCAATCCCCGCAAGCATAGAAGCAGGTTGCACCGTTGGAGCACTGCCGATAGTTGCAGCTGCTGCAGCGCGAATTCTAATCTTGATCGCTCTGTTGCTGCTCCGGCGGAAGCAGAATGATCCGCGCAAACTGAAACATAGCGGCTAGCAGGTGCACGATGATGCCGGTGAAGAACGGCCAGAACGTGTTAAGTATTGCGATGTTGCAGAACTGCAGTAGCACCGCGCCGATTCCCAGGATCCCGAACAGATAAAAACCAAATCCTGTACCGCGCACACTTTGTAACTGGTGCGGATCTAATCGGCGAAAACCCTTGGTTGTCGTTAGTGCGAAGGGCAAAACAATTACCAACATCAACCCGCTGCACCACCTCCAGATTCCGGGTAGAACGGGCTTAACCGTCAGCAGAAGCATCCCAACCGTGCAAAATGCGAGTGGCAGAATTGAATTCATTAGAAGTAGCCGGAGGCGGTACTTGTCGATCGGCGACCACTCATGCACGGATTCGCGCCGGAAAACCACGACAACACCTGCAAATCCAGCGAGCGCAACCGCGATCTGCGCCGCCGTGCTGAGAGCTTCACTCGGTTCCATAGCTCTATGTGAGTTCAGCGGTTCACAGCAAGCTTTGGAAGCATTATTTTCAGGCTTTACCCGCACTGCAAAGCAACTGCTACACCGCCTTCTTGCCAGCGACTGGCGCAGCAGAAAGGTGTTGAACGGAAACAGCGCGAGACTTTCTGGTTCACTGATCAAAGATAACTCACGATAAATAAGGCTACTTAGTTGCTGGAGCTTGCTGCCATGAACATAGTGAAAAACGTAATGAGCTTCTTCGCCATTGTGTATCTTGCCTTGACGATAGCCTGTGGACAGGATGCGCGACCCGACCTTGATGCCACAAGGCTTCAACCGGGATCCTTTTCCTTCCGAACGTTGGCGGACGGTATGGAGGTTGGCCGAAGCCAGATTCAAATTCGCAGGGCCGCCGATTCGGGAAACTATGTGTTCTCAAACCTTGTCACCGGAAGTTTCAGCCAATCCTGGGAGGCCGTCGCCTCGCCGACGTTTGCTCCAGTGTCGGCAAAGCTCAGTTTCGGGCAAGGCAACGCGGCACGCACCGCGTTCGAGCTCTCCTATCGGAGCAATCGAGTGACTGGGTTCGTAATCCCGCGGAAAGAACCCTCCAAGAGACGTGAAGTGGACGAGGCGATTCCTGACGACACCGTGGATCAGCGCATAGACTGGGCAGCCGTCGCGGCGCTCAAAGAATATGTCGAGGGACAAGAGTTCAGATTTCATGTCTATGACCCCGGTACCGGGAACTCGCCTGTTAGCGTGCGAATCGGCGAAAGCGAGACGATCGCCGTCCCTGCCGGATCGTTTGAGACGGTGCGTGTGTTATACCGGATTGATAAACGCGGTCACACTGAAACCTATGAGGCATTCATAACAAAAAAGGCTCCGCGGTTTATGGTGAAAGAAAAATTTCCTAATGGGTCGATAAGCGAGCTGGTAGAGCTTACCAAATCAACATTAGACATGTCTTAGTATTCGCTCGCGCTCCATAGCGGAGTCATCTGATTCGATTCGAACTTGCAGATATAGGAACATGTTAGGCCGTCGCGCGATCTGTCGCGACAGGTGGCAGCAGCGCACGCCGGACGATAGCTAATTTTGATCGCAACTTCAGGTTCGAGGTGCGAAAGCAGACGTGAGCTAGTTAACGCAGTGCGCGTCTGACTCTTAATACATAGCCCTGCCGAAACAGCGGTCACTATCACCCGAGCACGTACTCTGCTCGATCGAGAATCCTCAACTACGGGGGTTGCCCAAACCCTCGTTTCTTTGGCCTAGGGCAAAAACTCTGTCCCGAGTTATACCCGGTTTCGTGCGCGTACAACCGCATCTAACGAAACAACACCCTAAGGAGAAACAATGATCAAAGAAATATTGACCAAATTCATCCGCATCAGTTTTCCGGTCAGCGTCGGTACGACGGCTACTGGATTGATTTTCTTATCAAACACATTCGCTCAGTTGCCGGCACCGGCCGTTCCGGCTGAGCCGAGCGCCCCGGCGCCCCAGGCTGAAGTCGAGCGCGTGATCGTGACCGGTTCGAACATTCCCACAGCGGAAGAGACCGGGCCGAACCCGGTGGACACCTATCGTCCGCAGGACATCGAGAAACTGGGCATCCGCAACGCAACGGACCTCACTACCTTTATCCCGCAGGAAGCGGGCGGCACAGTGAACCAAAACATGAGCAATGGCGGCGACGGTACCGTGCAACTGAACCTGCGCGGCATTTTGCCAAAAGAGACCCTGATTCTCATCGATGGAAAACGCATCGCGCAAGCTGCACTGTTTGGCGGCTACGACATCCAGTTGATTCCCTTCTCCATGATCGATCACATCGATATCCTGAAGGACGGCGCTTCGGCTGTGTACGGAGCGGATGCCGTGGCGGGCGTGGTCAACTTCTTCTTGATCCACAAATTCCGTGGCTTGGAGATCGGTGGCACTTACGGGAACACGAACCTTGGAGCGTCCAACGACATGGGTGAATGGGAAGCGTGGTTGAAAGCCGGCACGGGCGATGACAAGACCGACATCGTCGTGATTGCCGATTTCTACCAGCGAACCGGCGGCGTCTTCAGCCGTGACCGCGATATTTCGGCCAACGCGAATTTCCGACCCTTTGGAGGATTCGACCCACGCAGCAGCAATTTCCCTGGCAGAGTGCAGACTTTCCGGTTGATTCCCAAGTTGTTTTTCAGCACGAACTCGCCGAAGCCGCATTCGGCTCCTAACGCCGCGACTTCTCCGTTTTATACCCTCCCGGGGGACGTCCCTGGAATCCAGAATTCTGTGTTGGGGGATGGGGACTACCAAGCCTATAACTTCGCGGCTGTCACGCCAGCGCTGCCTCCGGCAGATCGCCAGGTGTTCTATGGTTCGTTCACACGCGATATTTGCGACAAATACCTGACCATATTTGCGGATTTCAAGGTGGCGAGGTCGTTCTTCGATTCATCGGCCGCTGCCGTGCCGTTCCTGCCTGACCCGTTTAAGAACCCCGGGCAGGCCGTTGGCGTTAGTGGTAGTTCGGGTGGGGTTAGTGTCCCAATTCAAAATCCGTTTAATCCGTTCACGGTAGCGGACACGAACTGGATATCGCCCAGTGGGGAGTTAGTCCCGGTGACTACCGGCGTCCGGTTTCGCGCTATTAACGACACCGGCGTGAGAAGCATCAAGCTTACCTACTGGGATTACTTGTTCGACGTGGGGTTGAAAGGTGAGATGGGGGAATTTGGCGACTATTTCAAGACGTGGAACTGGGAAACTGGGTTTCGTTACGCTCGCAACGAGGGCTTGCAGTTGTCCCTGGGCAACGTCAGCCAGCCCGGGCTGCGCGACGCGTTGCTGGACACGAACCCAGCCACAGCGTTTAATCCTTTCGGGGGCTTCTTCAGCACCAACTCGAATGCGGCAAAAAGCCGGGTTTATGTCAACCTGCATAGCACCGCTACCTGGGAGCAGCCGTTGGCTTACGCCACTATTAACGGCGACCTGTTTAATCTTCCTGCGGGGCCAGTCTCCTTCGCGATCGGCGGCGAGTACTACGGTGAGAGATGGGATCTCAAACCTGACTCGCTGAACACGACGTTTAGCTCGATTGGCTCTACCGACCGGGAAGGCGCGCGGGTGAACCGGGATGTGTGGTCGATCTACGAGGAAGTGCGGGTACCCTTCACCAGTCCCACATGGAACTTCCCCGGCTTCTACAGCTTCGAGGTTGACTTCGCCGAGCGCGAACAGTGGTTCAGCCAGAACACTTCTGAGGTTCTGAGCACGAATACGCCAAAGGCGCACACCAGGTATAACGCGCAGAAACCAAAGGTATCTGTACGCTGGCAGCCGCTTGACCCGAAGTATATCGGCGCGCTGACCTTGCGTGGGAGTTACACCGAAGCGTTTCACGCCCCATCAGTGCTTGAGCTTAATCCTGCAGGCGCACAGAGCTTCCCGCTGGTGGTCGATCCGTTTTCGTCTCAGACTGACCCGCAGATCGAGGAACGTCAGTCTGGGAACCCCTTCCTGCATCCGGAAGTTGCCTACGAATGGACCTACGGGGCTGTTTACAGCCCGAAATGGCTCAAGGGCCTGACAGTTAGCGCGGATTGGTGGCACATTGACATGCGCGATATCGTGGCGCTCCTCGGCGCGCAGTTCATCATCCAAAACTTTACCGGCACTGACCTGGTGCAACGTGGGCCGAGTACTATTCCTGGTGAGCTTGGCCCAATCAACCTGGTCCTTGACCCCTTCTCGAACCTTTCTGGCATAGTCATGGAAGGTCTCGACTACGAAGCGATCTATATCCTGGATTCATCGATCTTCGGCCACGGGGATTTTGGAAGGCTAACGACCACGGTCAACGGCACTTGGTTGTCCAAGGCCGTATTTCAACCGGTACCCGGTGAAGACAGCTTCGGTATCGCAGGTGAGTTTTTGTCAACGTCATTCACTTTGACCAATTCACTGCCACGAAATCGGGCCAACTTTAGTATCTTCTACGATGGCCCGGCTGATACATGGATGGGTGGACTCGATGTCGGCGCGGTGGTCCATTGGATCGCCCAGTATGAAGATGACAATATCGACCTGGTCGGCAGCAATCCCCATACGCCGCGAACGGATCCCGCCACTGGCTTGGATTCTCCATTTGCGCGAAAAGTGGACACTTGGGTTACGTTCGACCTGCTCTTAAACTACACCTTCAACTTCCCGGCGCCGGCTCCAGCCGAAGTGCCTGGCTTTGCCAAGGATGGCGGCAAAAGCGTGAAGATGAAGGATGGCAAGGAAAAGAATGTCGTCCCAGTGTCCACGGCCGAATACGGTTGCAGCAATTGGAAATGGTGGCTCAACAATACGACGGTCACGCTCGGTATGCAGAACGTGCTCGACGAAGATCCGCCGTTCGTGGCCGGCAACTTCGAGAACGGCTATGACGAGTCGCTGACCACGATCAAAGGCCGGTTCTGGTACGTTGGGCTAAAGAAAAGGTTCTAAACTTTCTCCGTTAGTTAGGTTACAGAAGAGGCAGCCTGTTCGGGCTGCCTCTTTGTCATCCCGAGCTGCGCAGACGGCTAGGGATCTCTCAGCACCAATGAGGATCCAACGCGTCTTCATAGACGTTGTAGACGCTTTGTCGGCATTGTTGTCTCGGCAGCACGCCCGACAACCCGCCGCGGCGGGCAATCTCCGCCATGGCCGCGGCGCTGCGAATTTATGATAGGTCTTTAGGCAGCGCGCAATACACTCGATCTTGCGCGCGCAGTAGATTTGGGAGGCTCCACATTGGCCGAACCATTGCCTTTCGGAGCTCGCCTCAGTGCGCGGTAGATGCGCGGTCGGATGCCCGTGAACCGCTCGAAAGCCACACTGAAAACATCCGCGCTTCGGAATCCGAGAGATTGAGCAATACTCTCAATACTATTGCGAGGAATTAACAATCGTTGCTGGGCTTCCGCAATGCGCGCTTCCGCAACAAATTGAGCAGGGGTTTTGCCAAAGGCTTCATGGAACAAACGAGTGAAGTTACGGCGGGACATGGCCGCTCTTTGGGCGAGAGCGTCTATGGAAAGATCGTCGCTGAGATGAGAAAAGATCCACGCAGGAAGATCAGCGAAACGGTCAGACGATTGGATCTGAAATTTCAGGACCTCAGAACACTGTTCCTGTTCGCCTGACCTCTTAACGTGAACAACCAGTTCGCGCGCTAAGGCCAGCGCGACATGACGACCGTAATCATCCTCAACCAAGCCAAGCGCGAAATCGACGGCTGAGGTG
Organism: Pyrinomonadaceae bacterium; assembly: GCA_036395055.1. Lineage (GTDB taxonomy): Bacteria > Acidobacteriota > Blastocatellia > Pyrinomonadales > Pyrinomonadaceae > PSRF01. The sequence goes on from DASWDX010000459.1 coordinate 7,419, forward strand.
CCCCCCGCACATGTATAGAAAGGGCCGTCTTTGACAAAGAGATTGTTGGGATTAACACGGAGCTTGGGAAATCGCGAAGCCACATCTTTCGCGAACCGCCAATGGATCACCGCCTGGCGCCCATCCAGGAGCCCGGTTGCTGCAAGTGCGTAGATACCTCTCCCAAGAGCTGCGATGCGTCGCGTATTCGGTGCCCGCTGCTTTAGCCATTTTATCAGCCTCCTGCTGAGTTTTTCACCGTGGCGTCCGCTGCTGCTGCAAACAAATACAGTATCAAGCGGCGGAGCCCCTTCGAGGTCAACATGCGGCCTGATCACGATACCGCATTCTGTGACGCACGGTTCTGCGTTGATACCAATAGTCATCACTCGGTAACAAGGGGATTCACGCGCTTCCGGCTGATCCCCTCTTCGAATTGTTGCCCGTGAAAAAACTTCGGCGGTACCCATCAGATCAGCCGCGGCTATCTCTTCGGCTACAATCAAACCAACCGTCTTCGGATTCATGGCTACAGCGAATGCTTCAGCCAAGTTCTCGATCGTGGCTTTCTTTACAATGTCCAGTCGGCGAGATTCGATAAGTCCACTTTGGACACGGAGTGGAGGACGATCCGAGGCGAAGTTGCTACATTTTATCGATCAATGCGCGCTGCCGCTGGAGCGTAACGATGCATCACCAGCGCAATGGGCAGGCCTACGCAGAACAGGTGAATGACCAATTGCGACCAGCCCATTGGGGGCTTGAATAAGATCGGCGTATGCAGGTAGAGACTGCGAACCCACGACATGAACGGCGCCGTAGCGAAGTTATTGACCGCAAAAACGGCCGCCCCATAAAGCAACCCCACAGCCACGACTCCCAAAATGTTCCTGGGTCGGGAAAACCGCCGGCTCAGTACGTAGAAAATCGTCGCCACCGTCAGCGCCATCGTAAAATGCATCGCGAGGCCGAGGGCAGCTGTGCCGAATCCTCCTTCAAGTGCGCTCCGTCCCAGCAAACCGCCGGCGACGCCTTTCAGTACGCGCGCAGGCGTAAAACCCGCTACAACGCGTGCATTGATGCACGCCGCAGTGATGTCGAGGACGCCGACAATCGCGCCTGCGTATAGAATCGGTTTGAGGCGTCTCATCACGCTAAGGTCCTTTTCTTAATTCCTGCTCGTATTCTTACTCTTACTCGCACTCTTGCTCGCTTAGAAGTGGCAGTGATTAATTGGGTCACAAGGTCCAGTTAGTGAACCTCCATAAGGCCACTTTGTCTGCAATCTTGTAGCTCAGGTCGGTGATTCCGGCCAATCTGGCCGGACGATCACTGCTGCGGTTGGGAAGGCACTGACCCAGGCTCGGGAACCGGCTGGCCGAGCCTGACCCATGCTCCGTTCTTGCGCTGAAACGCGCCCTGGTCGAGATGCCAACCGACGTCGACCCACTTGCCGTCGCGGCGTACGAAGATCTCCGTGCCACGTCCCGTGTCGACCGTCACCTGGTCGCCGAGCCTCTGTTCCATCACATAGGTGTAGTAAAGAATAGCCGTGTTGCCGAACAACTGAATCTCAGTGCGAGGGAATTCCAGACGCGTGAGTTGTACGTTGCGCTCCTTCATTGATTGCGCCATCTTGAGGAGGCTGGCACGGTTATCCCATCGCTCCACCTGCTCCTGGATCGCGATGAGCTCCGGCGCCAGGATCCGCTCGAGCACGGTCAGATCCTTCTGAAAGAAGGCGCGCCAAGCAGTTGACCTCGCCTCCAGCAGCTCTCTGCGTATTTCCTCGGTCGGCGCGGAGCCTTGCGCGGCCGACCCGTCAGGGGTGGCGCTTGGCCGACCGCTGTCAGCGTGAGTCTCTAGCGGATCACCCGCGCGAAGCAATCCAACGCCGAGAGTCAGCGTGGCAATCCCTAGGATCATAGCAGCCGCATAGACTACGGATAGAATCGGTTTGAGTCGTCTTATCACGCTAAGGTCCCTTTCTTAATTCCTGCTCTTACTCGCAACCTTGCTCGCTTAGAAGTGGCAGTGATCATTTGGGTTACAAGATCCAGTTAGCGAAGTGCAAAAAGGCCACTTTGCAGCGATGTCACGCGAGCCATTCCAACGAGCAGCTGGTGCACTTTTGCTATTTCGTTCTATGCATGATGAAAGCCCTATTCTCTCTTACAAACCCTACCTTAGGGTAGTAATCCATGGCCGTAGGGACTGAAAGTAATAAGAGCATCGATTGTTCCCCAATTCTTTCCCTCGTAAGCTCGATAAGTTTTTTGCCAATTCCAGATTTCTTGTAATCAGGACTAACGGCTAGATCGGCAAGATAACTAGACCAGACGCAATCTGTAATTGTACGAGAAACACCTACCAGCTTGTCCCCATCCCAGGCGGTTACAATCAGATTCGAATTTTCGAACATTGCTCTTATTCTTTGAGAATCGTGCGTAGGCCTTGGAAGATCTGCATCGTTGTAGAGCTCAATAACTTGTTGTGCAGTCGGTACGACGTCGAACTTGTAGATTATTTTGCTATTCCCGTGCTTCTTTGTGGTCATGCAAGTTGACGCGTGGTTCACTTGGGTGGTTTTAAAGCTGGCACGGCGGAGACGTCGATAAGGTAAATGTCACCGACTCCGTTGCCAGGTGCGCGCAGCTCCTGCAACACTTCGTCAGTCGTGCGTTTGGGTGGTTTGGCAGCGAGCGCTGGCAAACGGCAACTCGTCCAGACCAGGTATTTGCCATCTGGCGTCAGTTTGGGCGATAGCTCGCGTTCCGGCGAGTTGATTTCCGGTCCCAGATTGACCGGCTCACTCCATTTGCCGTCGGCTTGCTTGTGCGAGACGTAAACATCGTAACCACCAAGAGAGTCGGGTCGCTTTGTGGCTGCGAGCAGCAGCATCTGCTCATCTTCGGTAACGAAAGCTTCGTACTCGCCCGCTCCAGTATTAACAGGGGGTCCGAGATTCTCGACCGTATAACTCCCGTCTTTCTGCGGGACAGCGCGATAGATGTCGCCCAGGCCGTTGGAATCCTTGCGTTGCGAGCCGAAGTAGAGAGTCCCGTTCTTTAAGGCGATCGGATAAAAATTATCCGTATCGCTGTTGACCGGCGCTGGAAGATGGCGCGGCGCGCTCCAGTCCGCCAGTCGGACGGACTCGTCCTGTGGCGAGCCTGAGTCCGTCTTGTCCATGACCCAAATGTCGTGATGCGACTGGCGTTCGCCGCCAGTCTCCACGGGGCGATCGGAGATGAAGTAGAAGTGTTTTCCATCAACGGTAATGTAGGGATCGGCGTCTTGAAATTGGCCGGAGAACGGCGCGACCTCCGGTTGCGACCAGCGGCCGTCCTTGTAGCGCGAAACGAAAATGGTCCACCGTGAGAAATTGGGCGCCATCTTGAGAAAGTATATCTCGCGGCCATCAGGCGTGAAGGTTGAGTGCGATTCGTAGTCGCCGGTGGAGATGATGGCTGGCGCAAACAACGTCGCGTTACGTAGCGGTTTCGCCGAATCGTAGGGTGCGGTCTGCGCAGCCGTTGATGCGATCATGAAAAACGTTATTGCGGAAGCGCACGAGAAATTCGGTCCTGTTAAGCCCATAGTAAAATTGTGGCATCAGTCGTGTTTTCCCGCGATTTCGTATCGCATGAAACTGTCGTCACTTCTCCTTCCCCTATTGCCGCTAGCGGCAGGCATCGCAGACGGCGCATCCGCCTTCGCTGGGCGTCGGCATGACAAACAGCGCGGTGGCTACAGCCCTGCGTAATCATGAGGCGGTGAATCTGTAGTCTAATCTGGAATCTCAGCCTCAACGAGTTTCGATAGAAGGCCGAGCGATTCCTGCCATCCAAGATAGCAAGCCTCGGCAGGAATTGCGCCGGGCACGCCTTCCTGCACAATGTTCAACTCCGTTCCGCAGGACACCTTCTTAAGGGTTATGGTCGTCTGCATTTCTCCGGGCAGGTTCGGGTCATCGAATTTGTCTTTGTAGCGGATGCGCTCGTGTGGCTTCAGCTCGACATAGGTCCCGCCGAAGGAATGCCTCTTTCCGGTAGTGAAGTTGGTAAATGACATCTTGTACGCGCCGCCGACTTTCGCATCCATCTGGTGGACCTTTCCTGTAAATCCATTAGGCGGGAGCCATTTGGCCATTGCATCCGCATCAAGGAATGCGCGATAGATTTTCTCAGGCGCGGCACGAAGCACGCGGTGAAGCCGGATCGTGTTTGTAGTGGTGGTTGACATAATTGTTGTCTTTTTAGTTGTTGGTTCAGTTAGTTCTTTTGTGCCGATAGTTTCTGAGTTGATGCTTGGGTCTGTTCAATCTTCATATCCAGGATGCTTTTCCAACTTCCTTTGGAATTCGCTTTTTCCGCCAGGTTTCCGCTGAGATTTTCTACCGGAGTTTGCCGAAGAGTGTTTAGAAGCGCGAGACCTTCAGCCCATTCGCCAAGACCACTGGCATTGTTTATATGTCCCGCTTCACCGATCATCACGAACTCGCTGCCCCATTTCTTCGCGAATGTTTCCGCACGAGAAAGCGTGACGTAAGGATCGTTCGAACTGGCAATCACAATACTTCGAAATCGGAGCCGCAACAGCGGAACCGGCGCAAAGCCTCTCGGTCCGGTTGGAAAACTCGCCGCCTCGGGGTCGCTCGGTGCAACCAGGAGCGCTCCGCGAATCCGCATTGAGGAGTCGCCTACAGCCCAATGCGCAACCAGCGCGCACCCTGCGCTGTGCGCCACTAGCACTGTATGCGGACCCGTGAGCGCGACCGCTTGATCGAGCCTCGCGATCCAATCGGCACAGTGCGGCGTTTCCCAGTCGTCTTGAATTACGCGAAGCAGCGTCTCGTCTCGAGCTTCCCACCGACTTTGCCAATGTCCGGCGTCGGAGTCATGAAGTCCCGGAAGAATCAGCGTGCGCGTCATTTGGCTTGTCCAAGTGCAGCAGACACGTTGAACGTGCCATCCACCACTTCCACGAAGGTACGCTCTTCGCGAAGGATGACGCGTTTGGCTACCGCTGTCTCGAAGTTCCTGCGCGCTTCAGGATCAGCTTTCAGCTTCTTTCGGTAAGCTTCGTAGGATGCAAGGCTGTCGAAGGCAATAAGTCCCCATGCCACGTTATTCGTGCCTTCGTAAGGCAGGAAGTAGCCCACCAGACGGCCACCACATCGGGGGATAATGTGTCCCCAGTTTTCCGCGTACTCTTTGAAAGCTTCCCGTTGGTACGGATCGATTTCGTATCGGATGAAGCAGGTTACGGTCATGTCTCTGCTGCTGGTGCGCGTGGTTGTGAGTAGCGGAGCAGGGTCTCCCATACTGAGGGCCGATGCCGAAGCGCTAATGCGATCTCCAAATAGCAGAAACAAAAGTCCATCTCTGCATCGGGCGAAGAACGCCGTTCTGGATATGTTCGCTGTACTTTGCTGCTCATCTGGCTGCACTTGAGAATTAGGCTTTGTGCACGGTGCATCCGCAGCTGGGCGCATGGTATCGGCCGTTCGCTTCGACTTCGCCGCCCTCGCCATACATGTTTCTTGGCCGCGCCCAATCCGTCAGCGAATGGTATGGCCCGTTCTCGTTTCGTCCTTCCGGCAGGACGTCGAGGTACCCGTAAATGCCGAGAAATTGCTCCCCGCCTCGGCCATAAGTTGAGTAGGTATGGAAGATCCGGCCTGACTCGTCCGTGTAGAAGACGCTGTCGCCGGAAAGGTCTTCGATCACGGCTGCCCATTCCGGCGCTTCTTGGAAATTGTAGAGCGCGCGGCCCGCTGCGACTTCCTCAGGTCTGAAAGAGACGTGGAAGTCATAATTAAAATCGCTGTGGTAGGATGAAACCCAGGGAAAGCGCCAGCCCATCCTTTTGCGCACAACCTCAATCTCGTTGATCGGCGCACGGGCAACGACCACATAAGTCACATCGTGGTTTTCGAGATGCTCAAGCAGGCCTTCAACATGATCTACCTCGAGCGAGCAACCGACGCACTGATGCGCCGCGCCGGGCCCCATCATGAAGTGTTTGATGAAGAGTTGGCTCCGGCCGTCGAACAATTCAGCCAACGTGAC
>DASWDX010000460.1:0-4733 GCA_036395055.1 Pyrinomonadaceae bacterium
AATTTCTTCAACGGCGCGAGACGCCGCGCACCGATATTTTTCTGCGTTCATCTCTTCGTGGAGAGGCGTTGTGCCAATCAGATGATGCGGGGCCTTGTCTAGCGTTGAAGCATCCGGTTTCGCTGTAAGGAGATCGAGTCCGCGATAAACTTGAAACGCGTCGGCGCTCACGATTTCTGCCCCTATTTCACGAGCGACATCCGCTGCCAGTTCGGATTTCCCCGTTGCAGTTGGGCCGACGATAAAGAACGTGCGCCTCATCCAATCAAAGAACTTATCTCTCTGACATCTCTTCTAAAATAAAATCCGCAGACTTCCGGTGAGCCCCGTTGCCGCTGCTCTATGAGCTATCTTCGGGCTTGATTTTAGCACGAGTTTTTACTTGAATCGCGGCGTGAGCCCTCCTCACCACTCCGAAAGCTCACGACAGAGCGAATCCGTGTCGCCGCGGCGACCGAACTTTCGCGAGTTGACTGCAATTGCTTCGACACATGGCACACAGAAGGGCGCGGCGCAGTTTACTAGCACGCATTGGAGCATCGTAGTAGAAGCTCAAGGTGAATCGTCTGCGGCACAAGAGGCATTGGAAAAACTCTGCCGCATTTATTGGCGACCCATTTATAGTTTTGTGCAGCGACAGGGTATAGGCCAAGCTGAAGCAGAAGACCTCACCCAGGCTTTTTTTGCAGATTTATTGGAGCACAAAAGCCTGAGTGCCGTCCGCAAAGAAAAAGGCCGCTTTCGTTCTTTTCTGCTTGGGGCGCTGAAACATTTTTTGACCGACGAGCGGCGTCGCGCGATGGCGATCAAGCGTGGAAAAGGGCAACGGCTTATCCCACTCGAAGAGCTAAGTGCCGACGAACGGACAGAGATGGAACCTGCAGACCCGGTAACCGCAGAGCAAATTTACGAACGTCGCTGGGCTTCTACGGTGTTAGACCGCGTGCTTGGTCTTTTGAAGAATGAGTACGTTGCGGCAGGCAATACCCTGTTGTTTGATTCCTTAAAGCAACTGTTGCCGGACGAGCCGGGCGCCCCATCGCAAGCGGACATCGCCGGGCGCCTAGGCATGACCAACAACGCGGTCAGGCAGGCGTTTCATCGATTTCGGCAGCGCTATCAATTGTTATTGCGAGAGGAAATTGCCCACACGGTCGCTACACCCGGCGACATTGAGGATGAATTGCGCCATCTCATCGCGGTAATCCGAGCGTAACGAAGAAAATGAAACAGCGAGTCGGCGAATGGGCGAATGGGCGACATCGCCGTTTCCCCGTTTCGCCCATTCACCCTCTCGTTCTTTGATAATGGCGACTGTAATTAGAGTTTGCCGAAAATGCGGCGCGAAAATCTTTTCCGACGCACCTGAAGGGCTTTGCACAGGCTGCGTGCTCGAAACGGCACTGGGGATCCTCCCGAATGCTGTAGCCGCTGACGACTTGTCCGCCGTAGCCTTGGCGGAGGCGGACGACTGCGGCTCTGCTAAAGCCGTCGATGCGACAGAAACAACCCAAAGTAAAACAACAGCGCGCGCTGCAAAGATGCTGGGAGAGTTGGGCGACTACGAGCTGCTAGAGGAAGTCGGCCGCGGCGGTCAGGGTGTTGTATTTCGCGCCCGGCAAAAAAGCCTCAATCGCATTGTCGCATTAAAGGTCATAGGCCTCGGTCAGTGGGCCACTAAAGCCCACCTCAAACGCTTCCGTCTGGAAGCAGAAGCCGCCGCGAGTCTCGACCATCCGTGCATCGTGCCCATCTACGAGGTAGGCGAACGCGATGGGCAGTGCTACTTCAGCATGAAGTTTGTCGAAGGCGGCCAGCTTGAAGAGGTAGCTAAACACACGCCGATTTCAATCCGGCAGGCGGCAGAACTCATCGCAAAGGTGGCTCGCACCGTTCACTACGCCCATGAACATGGTATTCTGCATCGGGACATCAAACCGGGAAACATTCTGCTGGACGCAAAAGGCGAACCGCATCTTACCGATTTCGGCCTTGCTAGATTAGTCGAATCTGAGAGCACAGTCACGCGCACACTGGAAGTCTTAGGCACGCCCAGTTACATGGCTCCGGAACAAGCCGCTGGTAATAACGCCAAGTTAACCAGCTCAACAGATGTGTACGGGCTTGGTGCAGTGCTTTACCAGCTTCTAACAAACCATCCGCCTTTTGCCGGTGGAACCACCTACGAGACGATCAAGTTACTACTTGAAACCGAGCCGCGCCAGCCGCGCTTATGGAACCCGAAAGTAGATCGCGATGTTTCTACCATTTGCTTGAAGTGCCTCGAGAAAGACCCAAAACGCCGCTACTCTTCCGCCCTCGCGCTGGCAGAAGACCTCGAGCGATGGCTAAAGCATGAGCCGATCCAAGCCAGGCGCACCGGAGTTGTTGCCCGAGGGAAAAAATGGCTACAACGAAATCCAACTGCTGCGGGGATAGCCGTGTTGTCGCTTGCGCTGGTAGCAGCGCTAGGCGTGATCGTTTGGAAAAGTGATCTATTCCGTCGCCCAGCAACAGCGGGAATCGCGGTTCTCCCATTTGAGAATTTGAGTAACGACAGAGAAGACGTCTCCTTCGCCGATGGTGTTCAGGACGATCTTTTGACCAAGCTGGCGAAAATTGCTGATCTGAAGGTAATCAGTCGGACCAGCGTAATGCAATATCGTGCCCAGCACAAGACGCGCGAGATCGGAGACGCACTAGGCGTGTCCCATGTGCTGGAAGGTAGCGTCCGAAAGACCGGAGGCTGGCTCCATGTAAACGCGCAGTTGATCGACGCGCGCACCGACGCGCATGTCTGGGCTGAACAATACGATCGTGATTTGAAAGACCTGTTTGCCGTCCAGAGCGAGATCGCGCAAAAAGTCGCAGACTGCCTTCACGCCAAAATCTCACCGGCTGAGAAAGTGGCCATTGAGCGATCGCCGACAACTAATCTCAGCGCTTTCGATCTTTATAGCCGCGCCAAAAGTCTCGGTATTATTCCAGAGGGGAATCTCTTCCAAGCCGCCGATCTGCTAAATCAGGCTGTCGCGCATGACCCGACCTTTTTTCATGCGTATTGCGAACTAGCCCGAGTTCATGATCAGCTTTACCAGCTTCACGTGGATCATACTCCCGCGCGTCTAGCGTTAGCGGAAGGCGCGATCGAGACAGCGTTTCGCCTCCGCCCCAATGCAGGCGAGGCACACCTTGCGCGTGCGTGGAATCTTTACTGCGGATACCTCGATTATGGCGGAGCGTTGAAGGAACTGGAAATCGCTCGCCAGACGCTGCCCAATGACGCCCGGTTATTCGAGTTAAAGGGTTATGTTGAGCGTCGCCGCCCCGGTGGTAATCAGGAAGAGGCACTACGTAATCTCGAGTATGCGATCGAACTCGATCCGCGCAACTTCCTCGTGCTACAGCAGACGTTCCTCAGTTACAACGACCTCGGCCGCTACGCTGACCAAGAAGCCGTCTTAGACCGCATGTTAGCTATCCGCCCGAACGACGCTGAGACGAAAACCATGCGGGCGATGGTGGAGCTGGACTGGAAAGCCGATACCCACCCTATGCACCACCTGATAGACGAACTCCGCTCGAAAGGTCATGGTGCAATCCAAAGTGTCGCCGATACCTGGCTTGAGTGCGCACTGGCAGAGCGTGACCCTGTTGCCGCTGCCAGTGCTTTGGCGGCATTGGGCGAAAACACTCTTGGCAACACGATTCCCAGATACAGTCCCCGTTTTTTAGAAGGTCTTATTGCTCGGATGACAAAAGACGATGCCAAAGCGCGCGCCGCCTTCAGTGCCGCGCGGGCGGAGCAAGAGAAACTGGTTCGCGCCGATCCTAGTGATGCTGGTGCTCTGTGCATCCTCGGTTTAATCGACGCTGCCTTGGAGCGAAGAGAAGAAGCGCTCCGCGAGGGCTGGCGCGCGGTCGAGCTCCTTCCCATAGAAAAAGATGCGACTAATGGCACACGGGTGATCGGGGTTCTGGCTAATATCGCTGCGTGGATTGGCAACAACGATCTCGCCTGTCAACAGCTTGCCATCGTCATCCACTCCCGACACGAGATCAGCTATGGCGAACTAAAACTGCTTCCATTTTGGGACCCCCTTCGCGGCGATCCGTGCTTTGAACAAATCGTCGCGTCCCTTGCCCCCAAATCCAACTAACCACTAATAGACACGAATCTCTATACGTAGTTTCTGTCTTGGTGATTGGCGTTAATTCGTGTTCATTCGTGGATTGAGCCTCTTATCCGCCAGATCTGCGTAATCCGTGGTTCTGCGGGTACCCTGCATTTTCCGCGTAACGCAGCGCGGAATTCTACGAAGTACATCAATGAATGGTCAGAACTGCGTTCTCTAGGAGAACTCAGAGAAAGGCCAAAACACTGAAAGGAAATTAACCTATGAACAATCGAAGCATCATTCTTAATCTGTTTGCGATGGCAGGCCTAGCGCTATCCCCAATTGCGGAAGCAGTCGTGCCAGCGCCGGATGGAGGCTATCCCGGATTCAACACGGCGGAGGGACAGAATGCGCTGTTTAGCCTCACCACCGGCGTATGGAATACGACCGTTGGGGCTTATTCGCTTTTTAGCGATACCACCGGCAACGGCAACACCGCCATTGGGATCAATGATCTGCGCAATAACGTCACCGGCTCTTTTAACACGGCTGTCGGACTGAACGCGCTCTATCAGAATACCGCAGACTCGAACTCGGCTTTTGGAGCGTTTGCAC
>DASWDX010000461.1:0-29097 GCA_036395055.1 Pyrinomonadaceae bacterium
ACTAGGATTTGACGCGCTCTTGAATCAATCCGAAAACTGATTCGCTGATCTGTCTTACTTGTTCTTCCGTTTCGGCTTCAGCTGAGAGTCGTATGATCGGTTCAGTGTTCGAGCCGCGCACGTGGAGCCATCCGTGAGGAAGACTGACTTTTACTCCGTCTGTCAAATCCATGGGAGCGTCGGCGTACACCTGCCGGATCATCTTTAACACGTCACTGATCTTGTGCGAAGGGCAGACAACTTTCTCCTTAATCATGTACAAGCGTGGAAGCTCGGACAGAATTTCCGAAAGCGGGCGTTCCTGAATCGCAATCAGGTGAAGGATTAGCGCCATGCCGACAAGGCTATCGCGGGCAAAGTTGATTCGAGGATAAATCACACCGCCATTGCCTTCGCCGCCGATCACGGCGCCTTCGCGTTGCATTCGCTCGGTCACGTTTGCCTCGCCGATCCTGGTGCGGTATAGAGGACAGTCAAAGCGCTTGACCACGAAATCCAGTGCATGAGTAGTTGAAAGATTAGCGACGACCGGCCCACGCTTCCGGTTGAGCACGTGGAGCGCGGCGAGGACAAGGGTGTAGTCTTCACCGATGGGCGAACCCTGCTCAGAGACGATGGCGAGCCGATCGGCGTCCATGTCCTGAGCAAATCCGATGTCGGCACGGTGCTCTTTGACCGCGGCGCAGAGGTCTCCGAGATTTTCCGGCAGCGGTTCGGCAGGGCGAGGAAATTGACCATTTGGCTGATCGTTTATTGTGAATACTTCGGCGCCCAGCGCTTCGAGTAGTTTGGGTCCGACGATTGAACCTGCTCCGTTACACGCATCGAGCACAACACGCAGTCGTTGCGATCCAGACGGCAGCTTTCCGAGTACATTAAGAATCTCTTTGATGTGTATATCAGTGGCGCCGGACATGACCTCCACAGCGCGCATCTCGGTTGCGGCCATTTTCGTGTATTCCCCTTGATGATAGATGTCCAGCATCTCGCGCGCCGAGCTCGCGCCGAGAAACAATCCGTCTCGGCCGATGAACTTCAATGCGTTCCACTCCGCGGGATTGTGGCTAGCCGTGATTGCGAGGCCGCCCTGTGCTTCGTAGCGGCGGACCATCATCTGCACGGTCGGAACCGGGCACATGCCAACGTCCACTACACGACAGCCACTCGACAGCAAACCCGCTATGACGGCCTGCTTGACCATCTCGCCTGAGGTCCGCGGATCGCGCCCAATGACGATCGCGCCTGATCCCACATAGGTGCCGAAAGCTTGCGCAAACCGCGTCAGCAGCGTTGGCGACAGCGAATCGCCAATGACGCCCCGCACGCCGGAAATGCTTATCTTGAGAGTTGGTATGGCTCGCATGGATTTTAGATCTTTGAACTTTGAATTTTTGGAGTTAGTCCTTGAAACTAGCGCTTCGAACTTAGTACTCTGAACCAACCTGTCGAGGGGGCAACCCATCTGAAAGCACTAAGTACAAATTCAGAGTACAAAGCACCAGGCACAAAGGACAAAGATCTTCCCCCTTCACTTTCTTATTCTGTCGCGCGCCCACTCCAATAACTGTCGTGCCCTTGGGCCATCTTCGGCTTCGACTATCAGCCGGATCATTGATTCGGTATTTGAAACGCGCGCGTGCACCCAACCGTCAGGCAGCGATACTTTTATGCCATCAGTCAGATCGTGAGTCAGTTGCTCCCGCTCAATGATGAGCCGAAAACTTTGCAGGATTGAATAGAGACGGTTTGGCTCAAGCCGAATGTTGTGCTTGATCACTGTGAGATGCGGGAGTTGGTCGACCAACTCCGACACACGCTCACCATTGCGCGCCAGTCGCTCGAGGATGAGTCCGATGGCGGCGGCGCTGTCATGTGTGGGATGCACTTCAGGAACCGCGATCCCGCCGCTGCCTTCGCCGCCAAGCACGGCCTCGTGCTCCAAAATCGCTTCGGATATGTAGGCCTGTCCAACCGGTGTGCGCACTACGCTAGCGCCATGGTGCGCGGCAATCTGATCCACGGCGCTGCCAGTAGAAATATTAGTCACGATGGGTCCGACCTGTTGCTGCAATCGTATCTCCGTGGCAAGGGCCAGTGTTAACTCTTCAGAAAGGGGTTCACCCTGTTCCGTGACGATGCCGAGTCGCTCGCCATCGGCGTCGTGTGCGAATCCTATGTCCGCACGGCCTGCCTTAACCACCGCTCGCAGCTGGGCCATGGTTTCGGGCTTCGGCTCAGGTGAATGGGGAAAGGGAACAGACGGATCGTCGTTGAGGGCCAGCACTTCGCAGCCCAATGTTGCGAGCCAGCGCGGGATAAGTCGTGCACACGCGCCATTGCAGCAGTCCACCGCCACCGTCAGGTGTTTTCCTCTGATCGCTTCAACATCGAAGGCTCCTTTAAGTATCTTGATGTGGTGGGAAGTCGCGTCCAGTCTCTCAATGCCAGTCTTGATCGTGTCCCATCCAGTTTTGAGGAACTCTCCTTGATGGTATATATCGAGCAGTTCCTCGCCCTGGGTTGAGTTCAGATAGAGTCCATCAGCGCGGACAAACTTGAGTGCGTTCCATTGTTCGGGGTTATGACCGGCGGTGATCGCAATACCCCCATCGGCACTAAGTCGTGTGATAGCGAGTTGCATGCTCGGTGTTGTGCAGATGTCTAGATCAATAACGTCGCAGCCAGCAGCTAGTAAACCAGCGCTTACTCCGGCTCGTACCATCGGCCCGGAAGGACGTGTGTCTCGACAAACAAGGATCCGCCCGCCGTCCATGTAGGTTCCAAATGCCTGGGCAAACTCCACAACCAATTCAGGCGTGAACGACTCGCCAACTATCCCGCGCACGCCAGTGATTCCGATCTTAAGTGGCTTCATAAACTGACTTCCGAATAGAGCTGTGGAATCGTTTTGCTTTTAGACTTAAGCTGCGAATTCAGCCCGCGCCGTCCTCGTGTCGCGTATTAGCAGCAGAACAAGCACCATGCCGACAAGCGGGACAAGGCTCGCGGCGATTAGAATTGGCTCGAAGGAATAGCGGTCGGACACGTAGCCTATCAAGTAGGTTGACATGATCGTCCCGAGTCCGGCTCCTGTCCCACTCATACCACTGACAGTCGCCACCGATTCGCTACGATAAAGGTCCGAGGGCAACACGAGCGCCATGGTCGAGAAGGACGCGTACGCGAAAGTCGAGATGGCAAAGAGTCCGGCGAGCGCGAAGAGGTTAGAAGTAAAAACGGTCGGAATCAATAGAGCCATTCCCAAGCCGCCGAAAATGACGACCGCCTTGCGTGCGCGCAAGACAGGCCACCCACGCCGGATTAGCCAACTCGACAAGCCGCCACCGAAGAAGTTACCCAGGTCTGCCGCAACGAACGGAATCCAGAAGGCAAGAAGGCCTTGTTCCGGATTGATACCTTTGGCGACAAGGTAAATCGCAAACCAGTCTGTAATAAAGAACCAGATTGGATCGGTCATGGTGCGCGACGCAATGATCCCCCACGTTTGCGGAAGCTTAAGCAGATCCTTCCAGCTCGGATGTGGACCGGTGCGTGCTTCTCCCGAATCCTGCTCCTGTCGGTCCTCCAAAATCATTCTTCGTTCATCCTCGCTGATGCGGGGGTGCTTTTCCGGTGGGAAGTAGAGCCAGCGCCACGCGACTAACCATAAAAATCCGAGCGTGCCGGTAACGATGAAAGTGGGTCGCCAACCTCCGAAATACTTGTATAGGCCAATGACGAATAGCGGCGCGATCGCTCCTCCGATTGATGAGCCACTATCGAAGAGGGCCACGGCCCACCCGCGTTCACGTTTCGGGAACCACTCCGAGACCGCCTTTGTCGCTGCGGGCCAGTTTGCCGATTCCCCTGCGCCGAGCAGGAAGCGGAAGACTGCAAAACTACGCAAGCCGACGGCGAGCGAAGTGAGCATCGCAGCGATCGAATACCAAATGACTGTAATCGTCAGCCCTTTGCGTGTTCCAACTCGATCAATGAGGCGGCCAGAGACGGTCTGGCCGATTGAGTAGGCAACGCGGAAAGCGATGATGATCACCGCAAACTGTTCGTTGTTCCAATGGTAGCCGATCTTAAGGTAAGGACCGAGTACGGAGAAGGTTTGGCGATCGATGTAGTTTATGACAGTCGAGGCAAACAGCAGAGCGCCAATCCACCAGCGCAAGTGTTTGATCGGATGCCGGCTGGTGCCAGTCTTTTGCCCGGCTGTTGCCATTATTCCTCCCTTACTCAAGATAAAAATCTTCTAATGTTTTCGGCGCCAGGTGGGTTCGGACCGTCAAGATCACCGCTCAGCCAACTCGGATATGAACCGCTCACAATGGGCGATGTCTTCTAACTTTTTGATTCCCTGTTCCTCGCGACTGTCAGCAATAGGGCAGGCGAAAACGCCAGTCTCCCGTCTGGCGAAGTAGTTGATGAGCTCGTTTGGAAAGCCCAATTCTCCGCTATGACGCTCATAACGGCGCTCAGTCTCGTTCCAGTAACGCTGGTTCAGGTCAATGAGAGCTTTGAACATCGCCTCGCTCTTTAGTATGAACATTCCGATGTTGCTTTCACCAAAGTGCAGATGGTCGGCTTGCTCCAGATGTGTCTCACGCGCAGCTTGCACTTTTCCGCGTTCGTCACGCAGCAGCGGTGCATATGGTCGGTGCTTATGCGCTGTGGGAAGCACCATCTCATAAGCTGCAAAGAGTGCGGAGAGCTTTAACGTGCGTCGCATCGTCTCTGGCCGGATAACGGGTTGCGTACCCCAGATAACCAGTGTCCGGCCCTGAAATCCCTGCATCTTTTCGTACGCACACAACACCGCGTCGCCGGTCCCGAGAGCCTCCGGTTGGACGATCAAAGTCACATCTTCCTTTATCAGCGATCGCATCTGGGCCTCCGTCTCGGGCGAAACGATCACAATGGGCCGACGGGTCAGTCCGAATGCGATACGAACATTGCGCAGTACATGAAGGATTGCCGGTGTACCCAGAATTGCCGCAAGCGGCTTGGGTATCGCCAAGCCCGACGCGATAGAGCGAGTGCCTTTGCCCGCCGCCACAACCACGGGCCACACGTCCGCGGGCAATTCGTCAGGACCAATACTATCGAGCAGCATGTTTACGCCGGCGCGATATTTTGTCGCCTCAGGCCCTGAAGCGTTGAAGTCTTCAATAGCTTCGCGCCAGACGAATTCAACATTGATCGGCGCGAGCCCACCACCTGGAGTTGAGATCATCACCGATCCTTCACTAATACCTTGCCGGTTTTGCGGTCCGTAGTACTCCGCCTGCACGCGTTCAATCAGTGACTCAACGTTCTCGTGAGTTATTAGTGCCAGCACATTCCCGCCAAAGCCACCGCCCATCAGACGTGCTCCGTAGACTCCCGGACCTGTGCGGATGATTTCTATTAACCGCTCTACGTCGGGAGTGCTCACTTCATAGAGGTCACGCAGGCTTGCGTGTGATCGATCCAACAGGGTGCCGAGTAGACGCATCGCCACATCCACTTCTTGCCCAGGATCGCGGCTGCTGTGGGGGCGGGACAAATTGTGAAGAACCTGCGCCGCCGTTTTGACGCGGCGGACCTCTCCAATGTGATGAAGTGCACGCGACCGCACCTGAAGGTGATGCTCGACGCGTTCGGCGACAAGAATGGGGAAGGAGCGAGCACAGGCGGCGAAAGCCTCTGGATAGTCTCGTCTTATCTCAGTGAGCGTTAGGTTGCAAGGCAGGTCCTCCAGTAGTGTTTCGATCTCGTCAAGCGCCGCGGTAGCTCCTGTTTCAAGTGACCGAATTGCTGAAAGCCACTTCGTGTAGCGTCCTGGTTGTTTCGTCTTCCATCCTTCGACCAACGCTGGTAGCACTATGCGCGAGACAGCGGCGCGCTCGTTGTACTCGATCATCACATCGCGCCCTTTGTCAGCAGGTTGTGAAAAGAAAGTTATCCAGCGAAACTGCCGCCCGGGAAGCGCGATCTGGCGCGCCTGTTGGTCCGGATAAGAGATGAGTATTGCATGATCTCGTTTGGCAAGGCAGATGGTAATGTGGTCCATCGCACCCCCGCGCGTCCCAACATACCATTCGGCTTTGGCTGCGTCGCGTGCCAACCCCATAGGCGCGTATGAGATCTGATTAACAGCTCGCACCGCCGCGCTGGCCAGCACCACCAGCGCCGACGAAGAGGACGCGCCCCCACCGGCCGGTATGCCTGAGTCAACAACAAAATCAAATCCGCGCCTGACCTGTGCACCAAACTCGACACGCGCGAAGTAGGCCGCTGCTTTTACATAATTGCTCCAATGGGAAGCGCCGGCAGGGTGTTCATGTAGATAAGATAGCCAGTCGGCTTCGTCATTACCGCTCGTGCCTAAAGGAGGCCCTTCAGCAAAAGTGAAGGAGAAGGGCGGGTACTCTTTTAATGTGGAAGCCCCGCGCACGCGGTCGGAGGCTGACCCACGGTAGAGCATTAGCATGTTGTGTTCGCGGCTGCCGAAGGGAAGGGACGCAGTCGGCAGATACGAGACGTAATCGACGTGCTCACCCAAAATGTTGATGCGCGCCGGCGCGCGCAACACGCTGACGGGTCCCTCGCCATAGAGGTTGACAAACTGAGCGCACAGCGAAGTCAGCCTTCGCAGTTGACCATTGAGGGTTTCAACATTGTCGCCGTACGTCCCGTGTAGCAGGAAGATGAGGCTCCGCGGCAGTAGATGTTGAGCGAAACTGCTTCCACCTAAAAGATACTCAAGGGCCGTGAGTTCTCCGCCCGCCTCTGTAATTGCTCGTACCTCCGCGCTTAACTCTGGAAGCGTGATCGCTGAAAGTCGCTTTAATTCGAAAGTGTTCAAATTGATGCTCAACAACGGGAATATATGCTTCTGTTCAGCTTCTATTCAGCGGAAGCATGCAGCCGTCAGAAGTTCCCCACACTATAGCGAAGTTAGTTTGAGTTTAAGACTAACTTACCTCTTAAAGATCGGCTGCGCGCGCTCTGCATGAACCGAAACTGAAGGAACTTGGGCGGCTCTTATAACATTCTCCGGAAGCGGTAACAAGATAGGCAAATCTAGTTCTGAAACACTGAAGGATTAATGCAATTTGCATCTCGGAGGCTCTGTTGGCCCATTTCCTGATCCAGCCGAGGTCAAATTGTCTTGCTGCCTTCTGTTTGTTGATGCTATAAAGCCGATTGCTACAAGCATACTTAGCAACTGAAAAATCGCTGGAGAACTTCGGACTGGGCCACGGGCCGGAAGCATGGCAACTGTTTTATTTTGGCTGACTGAGTCAAAAGGTTCACTGGTTTGTTAACGCCGACAACTTACTCGTTACCCGCGACAGAAACTCCAACGTAGTCGCGATCTCCGGTCGCTGAGATCCACCGGGTAAGGAAGGGGTGCAAGATGGCTGGATGGAGTCGAAGAAACTGGCTGGCGGGCCTGGCGCTGGCTGCGGCTGGGCAGGGAATAATTGCCAAGGCCTGGCAGGTGCGACCAAAAAAAAGTGAGCTCGCTCGAGAGAAGACGCCCGGTAAGGGAAAGCTCGCGCTTGAAGACTACGAACCGAAAAGCATGCTTCACGTGCCGGAGACCAACGTTCCGCGCGCTCGCTTTCCGGTGATTGATTTCCACACTCACCTCTCCTGGTCTGCTCGTCGTGCGCAAGTCACAGAAGCACATAACAACGCGACGCCGGAAGAAGTGTTACCAGTAATGGATCGTAAGAACCTGCGGATGATGGTGAACCTGACGGGAGGTTATGGAGCGGTGCTTGAGCAAACCATCAATTATTGGCAGAAGCCGCACCCTGACAGGTTCGTCGTTTTTACCGAGCCCTGGTTCGAAAAGATCACCGAGCCTGGCTACCCTCAATTTCAGGCCGATCAGATAGCGCGGGCGCAGGAACTCGGCGCCAGAGGCCTGAAGCTTCTAAAGACGCTCGGTCTTTATCTGCGTGAACGCGTAAGGACCGGGCCACTCGTAAAAATTGATGACCACCGCTTCGACCCGATGTGGGAAGCCGCCGGCGCTCATCGCATGCCTGTCGCTATTCACACGTCTGATCCCGAAGCATTCTTTCTGCCCACGGATCGTTTCAACGAACGGTATGAGGAGTTGAGTGCGCACCCCGATTGGTCCTTTTACGGTAAAGACTTTCCCAGCAACCGGCAGTTGCAAGAGGCGCGGAACCGGGTGATGGCTCGCCATCCAGGGACGCAGTTCGTTGTCCTGCATGTGGGCGACTCTGAGAATCTGCCTTACGTCTCTGAATTGCTGGATCGGTATCCGAATATGCACGTTGAGATCGGCGCGAGGATCGGTGAACTGGGGAGGCAGCCCCGCGCATCGCGCAAGTTCTTCGATAAATATCAAGATCGCATTCTGTTCGGCACAGATGCCGTGCCGCGGGGTAATGACACGCCGCAACAGATTTTCGGCGAGCGGTTGTATGAGATCTACTACCGGTTCCTGGAGACTGAAGATGAGTATTTCGATTACGCTCCGGCACCGAAACCGCCTCAGGGAAGGTGGAGAATCTATGGGATTGGTTTACCGGAAAGGACCCTTCGCAAAGTCTATTATGAAAATGCGGAACGTTTATTAGGTCTAAAGAGCTAGCGCGGAATTAAGCCGCCGCGACGATATAGCCCGGTCGCGTGGCTAACAGTCAAGCCCCTGCCGGCCCTGGCAGGTGTACCTATCAAACATGTCAGATTCGAACATTACACGCAGGTACTTTGTCCAAACGGGTCTTATGTTTTTAATGGCGCGGCGCGCGACGCTTGCGTCAGGCTCAGTGGGGAGGTCTGAGCGGCCGCGGGAAGTGGAGGTGAGGCTGGAGGCACGCGCTGCTGATTTGGGTCGCGAGGTTGTCAACTTCGGCTTGCCGCTGTCGCCAGGCTTTCTTGTTAATCCCAGACGTGTGCGCGTGGTATCTGCCTCAGGCAAGGAGATCAGTGCTGTTGTTCGCGCACTGGAACCATGGCGCACGGAGGGCAGAGAAGGGAGCATTCGCTCACTGCTCATTCAGTTCACATCGGATTTCAGCGTGGAGCGAACCCAGCGAGTTAAGATCGTCTTCGAGCGGCCGCGACGAAAAAGCGGGAGCAGTTTTGTTCCGGTGGCAGCGACCCTGCTCGACGAAGAGGGGTTGCAGGGACCACGTGTATTGGCGGTGTTACCCGCTCGTTGGTTGTGCGATTCCCTGGTGGTTGGCCCACAAACGCCTGCTGCAGAATCAGGGCCATACGCGCCTTACGACCGCTTCGTCGAAAGAAACTTTCCCGGCTCGCTCGTCTACCTCGATAGCCAGGTGTATTCGGAGTGGCTCTTTGATCGGACCACCGCTTATTACAAGATGTATGTCCGCACGGGCGAAAGGAAATTCCTTGAAGCGGCATATCATGCGGCGCATTTCGTACGACTCCACACAAAGATGGACGGCCCGGACGCGGGTATCTTCACGTTGAAAGGCGCTGACCTTAAATATGTCTACCCGCGCGCCATGCACCTGCACTATTTATTGACTGGCGACGAGCGCGCGCTCGTGACCGGGAAACTCATGGCCCAGTACTGTCTTAAGAATCAATCCCCAGTCTATCGGCCCGAACGCATCGCTGCTGTTCCGCTCGGCGTGGATCCCGAGCGTGATAGAAACTTCTGGACGCTTAGGCACCAGGGGTATGGACTGCTTGGTATCCTTCATGGCTGGGAGATGACAGGCGATTGGTCGTACTGGATAAAGGCGCGCGAGTGCCTGGACGCATATTACAACCACCAGCGGCAGCCACCTGATGGGCGGCCGCCCGACGGCTCTTTGAGGCAGGACTGGGAACGCTACGATCCGAATGAAGCCACGTTTAAAGGCGCCACGTCCGCCTGGATGATGGCGCTGTTGCTCGATCCGCTTTTCTACTATTGGACGCTGACGGGCGATAAACGCGTCGCGGAGCTGGTCGTCAAGTGGTGCGACTTTCTCGACCGCCAGGGAATGGTGCCGGACGGTTCGAAGGCTTACTACGTAATCAACTGCTTCGCCGCTTTTGATCCGAAGGAACCGCGCGGGGTACTCGGCCCTGACATGGAGATGCACAACGCAGAGATGGCCTACACCTTCGCGCTTGGCAGTTTTTTTACAGACGATCATGAGCGTCGTAAGACTTACCGCAAACGCTTCGAACAGCTATTTCCATTAGCGGTGGCCCTCGACGTTAATCACCCTGCACGCGCCTTCAATTGGGCTTTTCAATTCTCAAGTCAGCTTATCTATTTCATGCAACACGCGGGAGCGGGCAAGCGGAAGTAGAAGAGTTGAGCCCGTAAGCCAGACTTTCGACTCTGCCGCTAAGGGAAATAAACTATGCTTCACCGAATATCCTTGCTGGTAATGCTCGCCTTCGCGGTTTCTCCGGTCACCTTTGGACAAAACGAAACCGTCGTCGTCAGGCCGGAACCGAGCGATGAGATCCTGGTCAACCCCGGCATGGGCATTACTACGTTTCAACGGTTCAACGGCCAACCGTTGAATCAGGGACTGCGTTGGTCGGAAGAAGGGCCGACGGCGAAACAGTCCGAGGCTTCCGTCAGATCAGATTTTCCAAACACAACTATTGCGTATTGTCGCTGGTTCTGGAACGAGCTTCAGCCCACGCCAGAGCATATCCGCTGGGAAATTATTGATACGGCCCTCGCAGAGGCGCAGCGGCATCATCAGACGCTCGCCATCCGTCTCATGCCCTACGATGAAGAACACCCGCTGCCAGAATGGTATCGGAACTCCGGCGCTCGCCGGGCGAACAAGTCGACCGACAAAGACGGAAAGATTTGGCAACCTGACTTCAGTGATCCGCTCTACCTGAAATACTGGAACGCTGTGGTCGCAACGGCCGGCGCACGCTACGACGGACATCCGTTCCTGGATACTGTCGACATCTCTTCAGTCGGTTACTGGGGTGAGGGCTGGAGCGACTACATGCCTGCGTTCCAATTTCAAAAGTCACTCATCGACATCTACTTCGACGCCTTCAAACGAACTCCGCTACTAATGAATTTCGACGAGCCGCACGCGCTCGCCTATGGCACTGGACGCGGTGCCGGTTGGCGACTCGACTGTCTCGGCGATATGGGACGGCAATGGAAAGACAGGCCAACTTTTTCTCACATGCTTGACTTTTACCCGCAGCAGATCGCGCGCACCGGTATACAGGATGTTTGGCAGCGAAGCCCGGTCTCTCTGGAGACTTGCTGGGTTCCCGCCTTCTGGAAAGAAAGGGAGTGGGACGTAGACTACATTCTCGATCAGGCGCTCCGATGGCACGTGAGCAGTTTGAACGTAAAATCATCACCCATTCCTCCCGAGTGGCAGCAGAGGTTTGATGACTTTCAGAAACGGATAGGGTACAGGTTTGTTCTAAGGCGGCTGGAATATCCGCGCGCGGTCAAAGCGGGTCAGATGATGCCGGTTCACATGTGGTGGCTGAACGCGGGTGTCGCGCCTGTCTACCGTCAGTATACGTTGACGATACAATTTCAGTCGGCAGCGAAAAGCCAGAACATGCCCCTAACCCTGGATGTGACCAGGTGGTTGCCGGGTGATGCCGTGGTAGACCAACTGGTCTACGTGCCGGATTCGCTCGGGCCTGGAACCTATCGAACACGCCTCGCGCTTCTGGATCCTCGCACTGATCAGCCTGCGGTGCGTCTCGCTATCAAGGGGCGCGAACCGGACGGCTGGTACACCCTGGGAGCGATTACCGTTCGTCGCTAACTCTTCCGATCATCCCGAGGTGAAATAATGAGACGTCTGGCACTCTGAAATAAGCTCCGCTTGATGCTGGGGAAACGCAGCCGGCGGAGAAATATTTGTCGGAATATCTTGCGTTTGGTTTAGATCTAATGGTATAAACCGCGCGTCCGAAAGCGATACTTGCCGATTTCCTTCAAGCTGACAGAAAGAGTTCCGGACGACTTATTAAGGAAAGGTTTTCTGAGGTTAGTAAGAGGCGGCAACTAACCCCGAGCCGATTGACGGTTGGACGAACAAAAAAGTTCTTTTCAACATGATGATGTCTTTCACTTTCCGCAGGCAAGGTGTGTTGCGCGGTTGAACTAACTGCAGCTGCCAAGAATGTAATTGCGTGCCAGAACTGCGCATCGCAATGCGCAAGGGATGAGCTTCCTTGAAGAACAGCTGCATCGGTCAACAATTCTTTGGAAAATAAAGGAGTAGTTATGAACGGTATCCATAAGACCCTTTCCAGTATTCTGGTAGCCCTTTGCTTTCTCTGCGGAGCAATATCAGTGTTTGCACAGGGAAGCAACTCCGGAACGATCCGAGGGCGGGTGACCGATCCCAACGGGGCATCTGTGGCAGGTGCATCAGTAAAGGTGACAGATCTCGGCACGGGTATCGTTAGAGACCTGACCACCAATGGTGATGGCGAGTATGAGGCCGCGACTCTCAAGCCGGGAAACTATAGCGTTACGGTCGCCGCTGCGAATTTTAAGTCGAGTATTTCCAACCTGGAATTGAACGGCAGCGATATCGTGCGCGTGGACGCTAAACTTGAGATAGGGAATCCAGAAGCGACAGTGAATGTGACTCAGGAAGCGGGAATTATTCAGACGGAGTCGCCTGCGATTAGCGGCAATCTGAACACGCGGCAACTCCTGGAGCTGCCCAGGGACAGCCGCGACATTTATCAGTTCCTCTACTTGAATCCGAACATTACGACGTCGTCGGGAGGAGAAGGTTTCAAGTTCATCGGGGCGCAGAGTTACGGCGCGTCCTTCTCACTCGATGGTCAGCGCTCGAATGGCGGCATCTTCGGCGAGGCGACCGCGAGTCAACCGTCGCTTGAGGCGATTGATGAATTGACGGTTCTCTCGAATAACTTCTCGGCAGAATACGCGGGCATTGCTAACATCCGAGTGGTGACCAAGCGTGGCACAAGCCAGTACCACGGTTCGCTATTTGCCAATAACAAGAACTCTGGTCTGGCTGCATGGAGCATCGGTGACAAAAACGATCTCGCTAATTTTACTCCCAATCCGGCGAACCCTGACTTCCCCAAGCCCTATTATAATTTGAACGAAGACGGAGGATCGCTGAGCGGTCCTATTCCGGGCAGTAAGAAAACCTTCTTCCTCGGTTCGTACGAGCGTCGCTGGAATCTCACCCCATTGAGATTCTCAGCCGCGCGGAGGTTGCCGGGCCAACGGATCCTGAACGGCGACTTCAGCGACCCGAACACTGCCAAGCCAGCCGTTCCTGCTGGAGTTGTGCTAACGCCCGCAGAGATTGCTAACAACACCGTTGGTGGATTGGGACTACGTTTCATTACCATTCCACAGCGTCTGCTCAACCCAACAACCAGGAAATTCATTGACCTCTTTTACCCGAAGTCGAGTCTCAGTGCGCCCACTGATTCACTTGGGAGGCTCTTGAGCTTCGCGCAAAATGTCAACCAGCGTACGACACGTGATTTGGTGACGGCCAGGGTGGATCATGATTTCTCGACGAATGACAAGTTCTACGCGGTTTATAACTTCCAGGACAGCTCCGGTCCATCAGGGGCAGTCGCGGGCGGGCAATACCCGGGCTTCGGCCTGCGCGAGAACCAACAGACCAACCACACACTCTCGCTAACTTACTCGCGCGTATTCTCTCAATCTATCGTTAATGAGTTACGCGGCGGCTTTAATCGACAGAAGCTCTATAGACATGGGCCGCAAAAGCTTCGTGAACTCCTTTCGTCGATCGGCTTCAGCGAGGCCGAAATAACCGCGTACGGAGCCGTTGTCGGCCCGGCGGCCCTCGATACCTACGGCCAGCCGGAACTGCGAATTACCAACTTCGCGACCATAAGCAACGGCGGCCGAAGCATCGATCGCCGACTTGATCAGGAGCTTATGACCTTCGGAGATACGCTAACCTGGATAACCGGTGGGCATTCCATCAAAGGCGGTTTCGACACCGTACGCAATAAAGCCACCGACGGCTTTACGGCAAACCGCGGCAATCCGCGCGGCCGCATCGATTACACCGGCAGCAATTTGGATCCCTTTGCTCGTTTCCTCCTCGGCCTGCCTGCTAATGACGCGCGATACGTTCAGAAGCTTCGCGGTCCGTTGGACGCTTCCAATTGGGAGCATGGCTTTTTCGTGATGGATGACTGGAAAATTAGCCCCCGCGTCACGCTGAATCTCGGTGTGCGTTATGAACTGATCACGCCCTTCGTGGAAAAGAACGATCTGCTTGTGAATTTCGATCCCAATTTCACTAGCTCGTCCGGAAGAAGGGGGCGCTTCGTGGTGCCAACGGCTGATGTCATCCCCTTGATAGATCCGGCCATGGTTAGCTACGGAGTCGTGACCGCGGACCAGGCCGGAGTTTCGCGCGGGCTCATCAACGCCGATAAGAATAATATCGCCCCTCGGGTCGGAGTGGCCTGGCGCTTGTCTGACAACACCGTCCTGCGCGGCGGTTACGGTTTGTTCTACCCGACCTCCGCCGCTCAGGGAATACGCGACGCCTTTGGCTCCACTCCCTTCAACCAGGGACGCAGACGACGGAACCGGCCAGGCAACCCGTTAGGCGGTTGGCCGGGCGGGCTGACGCCGGCCGGACAGACTCCCATCGGCGGCGGTTCATTGGACGCCGCCAGCACAGTGCCGTCGGCTAACTTGATTCCGTTCGACCTACAGCAGCCGAGGATTCAGCAGTATAACGTTACCTTCGAGCGCGAACTCGGATGGAAGACCGGCCTTCGTGTTTCCTATCTCGGCACCCGCTTGAACGGTTTGATTGGGGGAATCGACCTCAACCTGCTCCCACCGAGCGACCTGCCATTTGGCACTTTCAACGCGGATGGAGATCCATGTACTCCGGGTGATGACTGTGAAATTTCAGACGCCGATAGGGCACGCCTTCCTTTCCCCGAACTCGGCACGTTCCTCCTCAGTTACGGAAACTTCGGCACTGGCCGGTCACACGCGATGCAAGTGGAGGTCAACCGGCGCTTCGCAGGCGGCTTCACCTTTAACGCCAGCTACACGCTATTGGATCAGAAGGGCAGCGGCTTCGACACGGCAAATTCGAGCCTGGGTGGAACTGCTTATAATCAGTTCCATCCTGAGAATGACTTTGCCCGCGACGCCTTCGTCTCGCGTCACCGGTTTGTCAGCTACGGCGCCCTTGAACTGCCTTTTGGCAAAGGGCGCAGGTTTGGTTCTAGCGCGTCACCACTGCTTGAGGGCACGTTGGGTGGCTGGGAACTTTCCTGGAACATGTTTGCCAAGAGCGGTACAGGCTTAACCCCATACTACGACTGCGGCAATTGCGACCCTGTCTTCCCTGGTAATATCGCCAGCGATTCTCTCGACGCGGTCGGCGGGTTTGGAAATTATCTGTCTTACCGGCCGCTCATCGGGAGCATCAGCCCTTATGGCGGGTCCAACGGCGCTTTCTTCAACTCCGCGGCTTTCGCTGTGCCCACGGTGGGCGCCGACTTGCTGGATAACCCAAACGTCCTTAGGCGGAATGCGTTAACTGGGCCAAGCACCTGGGGCGCCAACCTCGGCCTCCGGAAGAAATTCCGTTTTAGCGAACGCACGAGTCTCGAAGTGGGTGCTGACTTCAACAATGTCTTTAACCACCCCTTGCGGGCACCGACAGACCCGGACGCTGTGTTCAATTTCACTCACATCGGCACGTTCTTCCTAGATGTTGACCCGGTTACCGGGAAGCTCCTGCCGATTACGCAGGTCGATCCCGACCCGCTTTTCGGACAGTTCAATCAGAGCTATAAGGACGAGGGCATCGATAATCGCAGGACCATTCGACTGCGGGTGCGCTTCACCTTCTAGTCCGATGCCGGGAAAACATAGGGGCAAAAGGTAGAAATACTCTTTACAGCGTTTCTCCTTTCGCCTCTCCTCCTTCGATCCAGCTCGACTGCACATGGATCTTCCGGAGAAAATGTGACAGTAGAATTGGGCGATAATCATGGCCACTCCTTCGCGCCATCACTTCACGCGTAAACCAAACCTGGCCGATGTCAAAGCGGCCGGCCACGACATGCTCCGGCTCGTCAACCGTCGTATCCTGCTCAGCATTCTTTCGGATCGGCAACCAATTTCGCGCGCCGAAATTGCCAAAATCAGCGGTCTCAACAAGGCCACCATCTCAACTATCACAAGTGAATTGCTCAGAGATCGATGCATCATCGAAGAGGGTTCTGGGAGAACCACTCCGATTGGTGGCAAGCCGCCGACGCCGTTGCGTCTTAATGCTTTGCGTTTTGGTTTGTTCGGTGTGGATATTCGAGCTGAAGAAACAATTCTGGCGTTGAGCGATTTTAATAATCGTCTTATCGCACGACTAAGCTTCGAGACTGCAAACGACGCAAGCACTTTTCTCTCAAAAATCGGCAAGGAGATAACGAAGCTGCGTGCCAAGCACAGCGACTTCATTGAGTTTGCAGGTATTGGCGTTAGTCTTCCCGGCCTGGTTGATAGCCATAGCGGAAAATTCCTGATCTCCGTAGTTCTTCCCTGGCGTGATGTGCCGGTGGTCCAGTTATTGGAAAAGGCAACGCGGCTTCCCGTTGTTATAGATAACTCCGCGCGCTGCGCCGCGCTCGCCGAAATCTGGCACGGCAAAGCGCAGTATGCTCACCTCCGCAATTTACTGTACGTCGGTGTTAGCACGGGCTTGGCTTGCGGAATAGTTATTGACGGTGGTCTCTACCGCGGCGGCAATAATACTGCTGGCCAGTTCGGTCATATCTCGATTGACTTGAGCGGTCCTGAGTGTCGCTGCGGGCAGCGCGGCTGCTGGGATCTCTACGCCTCCGACAAGGCCACGATAGCGCGCTACCACATATTGCGCGGTGGATCGGGGAAACGCTTGTCTACCATGCGTAAACTGGTTGAGTTGGTGGAGTCGGGCGATCGAGCTGCGACAGAAGCCGTGCGCGAGACAGCACGCTACCTGGGTATCGGAATCACCGGTCTGATCAACGGCCTGGACCCAGAGGTGGTCGTAGTCGGAGGGGAGATCACGAAGGCGTGGGGACTCATCGAGCCGATCATTGTTGAAGAAACTAAACGAAGTTTGCTGACCCCGGGCGCGTACGGTGTTGCTATCCGGCGTTCGGCTTTTGAGGTGCGCCCAAGCCTGAAAGGTGCACTCACGCTGATCCAAAAAGATCTCTTATCGGTGCCGCACGTAGGTTGAATGAATGTACGCAAGTTGGTGTCTCAAAATTTCCGCTGATGCGAAATGCCAACCATGAACAGTTTCGAGTCTGTTAGCAAAGCACAGGGTATCCGTGAGCGATTGGCAAATGGGTTGATTGCTGCAACGCCTGTCCCCTTTGACGAAAATGGCAAGCTCCACGAAGCCGGTCACGAATCGTATTTGCATCACATGGCTCGCCAACCTATTGCGGGAGTCGCAGTCTGGGCGCATACAGGACGTGGGCTAATGCTGGACGGCGAGACCGCGCGGAAAGTCCTGCGTGATTGGCGCGAAGCCTTGCCGGAGACAGTGATCGTCGCAGGAGTCGGCTCCTGGGATCCAACCGTTGAGCACGCCACAGCACGCACGGTGGAAATGGCCGAAGGCGCCGCTCGTTTCGGGGCAGATGCTCTGCTCGTCTACCCTCCGACCTGGTTGCGCGGGCATTCGCTCTCAGACCATTTAATTGTAGAGCATCACGCGCAGGTAGCCGGCCTGGGATTGCCGCTCATTCTTTTCTATCTATATGAGGCAGCCGGTGGCATTGGGTATAGCCCGAAGGTGCTCGATGAATTGCTGGCTCTGCCTGAGGTGGTAGGAATCAAGATGGCGACGCTCGACAGCGTGATGACTTACCAGGATGTTGCGCGGCAACTACGAGAGCGGCATCCGGAGAAACTGCTTATTACGGGCGAGGATCGGTTTCTCGGCTACAGCCTGCGGCGCGGCGCGCGTGCGGCTTTAATAGGAATGGGCGCAATTTGCTGCGATCTACAGGCGGAATTGATACGCGCACATGCCGTCGGTGACTGCGCTCGTTTTCTGGCACTGTCCGACGCAGTTGATATGCTTGCCGAAACCATCTTTGTCAGACCTATAGAGGGCTACATCAGACGACTGCTCTGGGCTCTGGTTCATCTTGGTGTAATTCCTTTGGAGGCAGCCAACGATCCCTGGGGACCGCAACTGGGTCGTGATGAGTTTGAAAACGTGGGTCGAACGCTAAACGCCCTGGCACTTGTAGCGCAGGAATGTTGAGGTCGTGCGCAGTGTTATCGTCCGTACTAAAAGAACTGGAGATTGATTCTTCCTCGCGCTCGGCGCTTGCGCGAGATTACGAACGTTTCGCGAGTGGGCTGCCGCCCCCCCCGCTTGAAGAATATGTGCGTGACCGGTACGAGATCAATTTGGGCAGCGAGTATGGCGGCTTGCCTATAAAGAACCCTTTCGGCAAGGGTTCTGGTCAGCTGTCTCTGAATGTCTCGCAGGTGCGTCGCGACGCAGAGGACGGTCTTGGCTTCGTCGTACTCAAGACGATCATCGCCGAAGACGAGCGTGGTGCGCAGTCAATGAGTGAATGGGCGATTCACGAAACGCGAATGATTGTTGAGCGGATAAAGGGAGCAAACGGCAGCGAGGGATGGACGGTCACATGGAAGGGGCGGGGCTGGTACGACACGTTTGAAAAGTATCTGGAGTTCTTCGGCGAGTCGTTGCGAGTCGTTCAGGACATGGGAATGCCGGTAGTCCCTTCTTGCAAGTATCACCTTCCGCGACCCGGTGAGGGCGAATGGAAACTCGGCGAATATCAATACACGACGCGCCGTCTACTCGAGGTTTGGCAACGCCACGGCCCGCCAGGACTGGATATGCCGATCGAAAAGGACTTCAGCCCGACCCTTGCCGGATCCGACCGCGCGGCTCAAAAGCACATCATTCTCCAGTGGCTGATGCGTGTCACAGGATTGATTCGCCAAGCCGCCAGCCCGATCCCTATCAAAGTTGGGCTGAAGGTTTTTAACGCGGTCTTCGACGACGCGTTTCAGTTGGAGATGTTGCGCGCGATCAATGAGCGCTGTGAGGCTGAAGACGCGCCGGATTTCTTAGTCTACGGCAACCGACTCTTCGACCCGGATCGGGAGTTCGATGGCGTCAGCGGAATCGCTTACGGCGGACCTGATTTGAGTGAGCGCAATCTTGCTGTCCTGGGGAGCATGCGGGCTCTTGAGCAAGTCGGGCAGATTCCAATCTGCGTTATCCCAATAAGTGCCACCGGAAACATCGCGACGGGGCGGATTGCAGCGGAGTATCTCTTGCGCGGCGCCAGCAGTTTCCAAATACACACGTATTTTCAGCTGCCGAGCAGTGAGTACAAGATGAGGACAGGTAGCAAGACCACACGTGCACTGCACGAATTATATTTCCATCCAGAGGAGGGACTGCTCGCGTGGTTGCTGCACCTGCGCCGGGTGTTTGATTGGCCAGCTGATTGGAATATTAAGCAGATGGCTGAATTTTGCGTCGACCCAGCGAATCGTGTCTGGGCTTCCGCAACTGCATCCGTCCTTCGCTGAAATGATGCAGATTGAAGTTCGTTTGCTCCGAGAGTCGGATATCCCGGCTGCGCTGCGGCTCAAAAAGTTGGCCCAGTGGAACCAGACTGAGAATGATTGGCTGCGCTTACTTCGTCTTCAACCGAGTGGCTGCTTCTGCGCGACAATAGATGGCGACGTAGTGGCGACGACGACTACTACGACCTACGGGCATGAGCTCGCCTGGATCGGTATGGTTCTCGTTGACCCTAAACACCGCAAACTTGGAATCGCCACAAAGTTAATGCGCGTCGCGATTGAGTACTTGTCTAGAGCTGGGGTTACAACGATCAAACTGGACGCCACGCCGGCTGGTCGTTTGGTTTATGAGAATCTCGGTTTCAAAGAGGAGTCGTTGATCGAGCGTTGGGAAGGGATTGCCGGTGCGCGGGCCGTTGTTTGTTCGACTTTGGATACTGTGGCGCGCAGAGAAGCACTAGCCCTCGATCGCGATTCTTTCGGTGCAGATAGGTCTACCCTGATTGAGATGCTAATTGAAGACTCTTACGTCGCACCACTTTTTGCAACCGCAGCGGACGGGCAGTTGACGGGATATGCGCTTGCGCGGCATGGGAGTGCCGCTGTTTACGTCGGTCCTCTATTGGCGACGGACGCGGACGCGGCCACGACTCTTTTGGACGGGCTGCTCAGTCAGGTGTCGGGCAAGCATGTTTACATCGATATGAATACAAATTTTGAAGGAGCCCGGCAAATCCTAACCGAGCGTAGTTTTGTAAAGCAGCGCGATCTAATTCGCATGTTTTATGGGAAGGAGAGTAAGGCCGGTTCTTCCCCATCAATCTTCGCCATCGCCGGCCCGGAGATTGGCTGAGGTGGGATTGGGATCATTCACTACAGGACCGAGAAGCGGATCATTTTCCATTTGTCATTTGAGATTTTTCATTTGTCATCTATGAATAAGAAGCATTCTCTCCAGGCTTAATCGCAACAGAAGTCTCGCGCACAATCAGAGTTCTACTTTCAGACAAAAATGACCAAATGAAAAATCTCAAATGAAAAACGGAAAATGATCAGGAGTGAACATGGAATCTTCAGTAGGGACAGCAATCACCGCTCATGGGCTTATCGATAGATTTCGCGCCGATAAGCTCAATGTATACGTTTACGACTCAAGACCGAGAATGGGAGCTGCTGCGGCCGCCGTCGTAGCGGGGGAAATCCGCGGATTAATCGAAACGCGCGGCAGGGCGGTTGGAATCTTCGCGTCCGCGCCGTCGCAGAATGAATTTTTGGCCGCACTTGTCGAAACTTCCGGCATTGATTGGTCGCGAGTTGTTGGTTTCCATCTCGATGAGTATCTCGGGATGGACGATCGGGCGCCACAATCGTTCCGACGTTTTCTCATCGATCGTCTTGTCAGTAAAGTGGCACTGGGCGAATTTCACGGGCTGCGGGGTGAGGCCGAGGATGGAGCGGGGGAAAGCGAACGTTATAGCGAACTCCTTGCGGCTAACCCTCCCGACTTCGCCGTGCTTGGCATCGGCGAGAATGGTCATCTGGCCTTCATTGATCCACCGTTCTGCGATTTCGACGATCCGCAGCGGGTGAAGGTAGTCGAGCTTGATGAGATATGCCGCGCGCAGCAAGTAAATGATGGTGCGTTCGCAACTATTGACGACGTCCCGCGCCACGCTCTGTCCCTGACGATTCCAACCATTATGGCTCGTCCGAGGTTATTTGCAATTGTGCCTGGGCCGGCTAAACGGGAGGCAATTAAAAGTACTATCGAGGGCCCCGTGGCGACCACATGTCCGGCCTCCATTTTGCGCCGACACCCTAACGCGCATCTCTTCATTGATCGCGATTCGGCCTCGCTGGTATCACGACGCTGAAGAGAATTTAGATTTCGCGCGAGATAACCCTGGAGCGCAGCGGCATCAAGTTGTTTGTGCACCAGGATCCGCAACTTGTCCGATTAGGTCAGAGGGTGAATAACCCTTGCAGCTTAAACCATACTGCATAGGAGAACGGCATGGGCTCTTCAGTACAGACCATAGACTACATCGTGTTGGTCTGCTATCTGCTCTTGATGGCGGGGGTCGGCGCCTTCTTCATGCGTTTCATGCGGGTCGGAACGGATTTTCTCAAAGGCGGGAACCGCGTCGAGTGGTGGGTGGCGGGAATGGCCTCGTTCATGTCCGGCTTCTCGGTCTGGACCTTCACGGGTGGGGCCGGCTTTGCCTACCGCCAGGGCGTAATCGGAGTTTTCCTCATGGCGTTGGCGGTGCCTGCGTTTTTCTTCGGCTACATTGTTTTCGCTAAATGCTGGAGGCGCTCGCGCGTTACAACCGTGGTCGAGTACATCCGCAGCCGCTTCGGTGATGGCACGCATAAAACATTCTCCTGGTTGACTGGACCAAGTCAGCTAATGTTCGGCTCAGTCAGGCTCTTCGCACTCTCAAGCTTTATGTCCGTAGCGTTGGGAGTGCCAGTCGAGTACCTGGTAATTATCTGCGGCCTGGTGGTCCTCGCCTACACCTCGCTTGGGGGCTATTGGGCGGTCTGCTTCACGGACATGTTTCAGTTCATGTTTCTTTTTCCGATCGCCTGCATGCTAATGGTGCTGTCGCTTTCCAGCGTGGGCGGCTTCAGCAACTTTGCTGCCCACGCACCGCAAGGATTCTTCAATCCTCTCGCCGGAGAGTACGGCTGGTTGTTTCTCATCGTCTATACGATCTCTCAAACGACCGGCTACAACAATTTTGGCAACGCGCAACGATATTTCTGCGCCGACACTGAGCAGTCAGCAAAAAGGATCGCCATTCTTTGCATGATCCTCTTCACAATCGGAAGTGTCATTTTTTACCTGCCGCCCCTAATCGCGCGAGTAGCATTACCCGAACTCGGCACCACAGCCAACGGCTTAAGGCAGCCCTCGGAAGCCGCCTACATCGCAATGGGTATGCGCGTACTTCCGCCGGGAATGATCGGGGTGCTCCTGGCCGCGATGCTGGCTTCATCAATGGCTTCGTTGTCAGCCCATAACCACATCATCACCGGCATCTTCGCCAAGGACCTCTATCAAGGGTATCTGCGCAAGGACGCATCCGACCGCCACATGTTAACAGCAAGCCGGATTGCTTCTCTGGGTGTGGGTTTCGTGATGATTGGCTTCGCGCTGCTGTTTGCCCAGGGTGCGACCGGCATTTTCACGTTGCTCTTCATCCTCGAATCGATGTTCCTGATTCCGCTCGGCCTACCCCTGCTCTATGGCTTCCTGGTCAGGCGTGGCCCCTGGTGG
This sequence comes from Pyrinomonadaceae bacterium, assembly GCA_036395055.1. Taxonomy (GTDB): domain Bacteria; phylum Acidobacteriota; class Blastocatellia; order Pyrinomonadales; family Pyrinomonadaceae; genus PSRF01. The sequence goes on from DASWDX010000461.1 coordinate 22,884, forward strand.
TCGGCCGTTTGTGCATATGTCGTCGGTGCGATTACATCGCTATTTGTGAACTTCTATCTCAACCGCCATCTTGGTATGGGGTTGAATGAGACGTACCTGATTGGCATCCCGGCAATCACGACAACCGTGGCATTCTTCGTCCCCGTCATGCTGTTCAAACCAGCGGCCGAGGATGCTGAACGTGTCAGCTCTTTCTTCAAGAAACTCGATACGCCGATTAATACCGCCACTGAATTAGGAGCCACAGGTTTTTCAGGACGAGGCCAGCTGGACTTGGTCGGAAAAGTAACAACCGGAATGGGTCTGGCTTGTTTTTTGATCGTGCTGGTGAGCTCGCCGGGACGTGACCGTATGATCACAGCTATTTACGCCGTAGTCACAACGCTCGTCGGCTTAGCTTTCGTCGCCGCTGGTCGTGCGCCACAAACCTCCGCGCCGATACCGGAGGGAGCCGAGCCGGGTCTTGTGGCAGAAGAGAAGTGAGAGAGAGAGAGAGAGAGAGAGAGAGAGTTAACGGATAGGAAGGGACATGATATTTGGGAGATTGGTTTCGATGAATGTGACGAAGGTCAGCAGCCTGGCGGTGCTATTACTTGTTACACACTTGCTTTTGCCAGTGAGCGCCTCGGCCTCCGTGGCACACGTCTGGGCCGTCAATGATGGCGAGAAAGTTGAGCGAGACGACCTCGACAACCCAAACAAGAGTGCCAACTCCGCCTGGGATGGCCACAAGATAAAAATCTTCGGGGCGCGAAACGAAATCATCGCCTTCCAGGTGATCGTAGAAGCTGGATCGGACGGAGTACAACAGTTGACTGTGTCGCTGCCCGAGCTTCGTCAGCAAAGCGGCAGGGCCAGGATCACATACGCGCCACCCGCGCTCGACCCAACGAACTATGTGGGACGACCGATTCAACTATTCTCCATCAACTACATGAAGGTGGCGATGGCTTCTCACGCCGACTGGGTGTTTAAGCCCGGCTCCCTCGCTGCTCCGAAGGACCCGACGGGGTGGAAACCGGTGCAGTTGGTTTCCGAGAATGCAAAGGTTGGCCGTGGCGGCTTTCCGCTTCAGGTTGGACCCTCGCAGAACCAGGCGGTTTGGATCGAAGTCTATACCAACAAAACTCTTCCGGCCGGCATTTATAGCGGGCAAATCAGTGTCAACGCGGATGGTCGGAGGCAGACGATCCCAATTGAGCTGGAGCTCTTTGATTTCACGTTGCCCGACCGGAACAGCATGGACGCGATGGTCTACTACGAAAGTTTGCAGCCCGTCATGTATCAGGGGCGCAACCTCGATGCGGAATACAACCGCTTTGCACATCGCCAGCGGGTCGAACTTGTTCACGAGTACAATATTGAAACAGCAACCGCAGCGATGGGGCTTTTTAACGGCCAGGCCTTTACGAAAGCATTCGGCTATGAGGGGCCCGGAGAAGGTGTCGGAAACCGAATAATCCCACGCACATTCTACGGGCCAGGCAAAGATTTCGATGAACGCGTAAGCGCCTGGCGACACGCCGACGAGTGGATGACTTTCATCACGCAAAAGTTCCCTGACGCGGTGACCTTCCTTTACCTGCCAGACGAGCCTGGAAGGTCGGAGTATGCTTACATTCGCAAACTCGCCGACAACCTTCATTCCAATCCAGGACCGGGAAAAGCCTTGCCGGCATTCGTAACCAAACGCTTCGTGAAAGAACTCGATGGTTCGATCGACATCTGGGATACCGGACCGCTTGGCTACGACATCGGGCGCGCAATAGAGGAACGCTCACGCGGTCATAAATATTGGATCTATAACGGCGGACGCCCAGCAGCCGGCGCCATCGTGATCGACGCGCCGGCCACTGATCCGCGCGCAACAATCTGGGCCTGCTTCAAGCATGGCGTAGACAATTATTTCTTCTGGCATGGCGTTCACTGGCAACACAATCGGCAGAAGGCGGGCGAGCGCCGACAGGACGTGTGGGCCAACCCAATGACTTTCGACAATCGCGGGCAGCCAAACAAACCAGTAAACGATCAGGGCTATATTAACGGCGACGGAGTACTCATGTACCCTGGCGAAGAAAAACTGCATCCCGATCAAGACCGTGGTATAGCAGGACCTATTAATACTATTCAGCTCGCAAACTTCCGGCGTGGTCTGCAGGACCATCTTTACCTGACGCTCGCGCGCCAGCTGGGTGTGAACTCGCTGATCAATGACGAACTGCAAGCGGTTGTTCCGCGTGTCTTCTCCGACGCTAAGGGGACGGTTGGCTTTGCCGAGACGGGCAATGAGTACGAGGGCGCGCGTTACAGGCTCGCGCAGGCAATCGCACAACAGAAGAATCGCAAAAAGTAGCAGCCCCCTGGATACGCTCCAACCCGCGAAGCGGGTGGCGGCATAAAGCCTGGGGTGGAGCGCAGCGGAACCCCAGGGGACGATCGACGGATGAGAAACAGAGCCCACGAAGTGGGCGGCAGTGGCCTAGTGAAGAGCGGTTGATGCTAGGGGATGACGTGTATCTGACAATTTTTATCGTTCCCGCTGTCGCCCGTTCCACGGGCTCGAAATCAATGTACGTTTTGCACCTGGGGTTCCGCTGCGCTCCACTCCAGGCTTTATGCTCTCGCCCGCTCCGCGGGCTGAGGCAATGCAATCGCTCACTGACTTTTTAAAAGCTTCCTTTTAGTCTGTGAGCTCACTTGGATGTACTTAACGAGTCGGTGAGACCAAAGATGAAGTTGGCGTTTTCAACACTTGGGTGCCCGGATTGGGAGCTTGAGAGGATCGCACAAGCTGCTCGCGCTTACGGCTATGCGGCTATTGAGCTGCGCGCAATCGGCGGCGATCTTGACCTGCTCAAGAGGCCCGAGTTCCAACCGGGAACAGTTGAGACAACGCGTCGTTGGCTAGCTGACCAGACTCTCTCAATCTGTTGTGTTGACACTTCATGCACGTTTGATTCCCGAGACGCGGACGAGCGAAGCAAGCAGGTCGAGGTAGCTCTCAGGCACGCTGAACTCGCCGCCGCTCTCGGTGCGCCGCTCATACGCATTTTCCCTGACAAAATTCAGGCAGGTGCAATGCGGAATGAGACGCGCGACAACATCGCCGCATGTCTGCATGAAGTTGCGCACCGTAGTCCTTCCGGCGTGCGCGTCGGATTAGAGACGCATGGCGACTTTGCCCGCGGCTACATCGCGGCGGAGATTATGAGGCTCGCGAATCATCCGAATGTAGCGCTTATCTGGGACGTTGCGAATTCGGTTGCAGCAGGAGATTCCATTGAAGAATCAGCACGTGAAGTCGGTCGCTATCTCGCGCACGTCCATCTGCGCGACGTGAGTGCGGTTAAGGGTCAGGAGCACTGGTTGCCCGTACTCGCAGGGCGCGGCGTAGTTTCGTTTGCAGCGGCGGTGAACGTGCTTTGCGAGTTGAACTACAAGGGTTACATCAGTTTTGAGTGGGAGAAATACTGGCACCCAGAGATAGAGGAACCGGAAGTCGCGTTGCCGGATTTCGTTAAAGCCTTGAAGGCGATCTTCGAGGGAGGAGCGGCAGCTGAACGTATCAATGCCGCGTTATCTCCTTAAGGCGTGATGATGAAGGGAGACAGGCAGGGCAAAGTTGACCAGGCAAGCACGGAGACCCGTGGGCCCGCCCGGCCGCACGTGCTGGTGCTCGCGAGCGACGTGCTCTTCTCACACTTCTTTTCCGAAACTGCGCGCGCTCGCTTGAGCGAAGTCGCTGAGTGGTCTCAACACGCCGGGCGCGACGACTCACCGCAGTTACGCGTGGAGATCGCCCAGGCCGACGTGCTTATGACGACGTGGCATTCGCCCTTTCTGCAAATGGACATGTTTGGGACGCGACCCCGTGTGCGCCTCATCGCGCATTGCGGTGGCGAAGTAAAGTCACGGCTGGAGGAGGGGATTCTCGATCACGTCACCGTGACAAACGCAGCGGAGCCGATGGCGGCACCCGTTGCAGAAATGGCACTGGCACTGATGCTGGCGCTCGTTCGCAGACTTCCTGATTATGCAGCGGAGATGCGGGCCGGAGTGGTCAGAACAAACGAGTACGTGAGCAGTGGCGAGACAGTGCGTGGTCGGAAAGTGGGCCTGATTGGTTTCGGTCGCATAGGCAGAGCTTTCGCACGGCTCGTCGAACCGCTGGGTGTCGAACTCCTCGTGACCGATCCTTGCTGCACTGCCGCCACGGTCGCCGCGCACGGGGGAAAGTTATTGGGCTTGGATGAACTCCTGAGTTCATGCTCAGTTGTTGTCCTGGCAGCTGGATTGACGCCCGAGACTCGGAATCTTTTGGACAAGCGGCGGCTCGCCCTCATGCCCGACGGCGCATACCTTATTAATGTTGCCCGCGGTGGACTGGTTGATATGGATGCTCTCCTGGAGGAGTTGCGCAAAGCCCGACTAACGGTGGCGCTGGACGTGACCGATCCGTTCGAGCCCCTGCCGTCAGATCACGAACTCCGCCGAATTCCAAATGCACTGCTCACGCCGCACATTGCGGCAGGCGGCATCGAAATGCGTCGTGCTATTGGCGCGGTAGCGGTCGAAGAAGTGGTGCGTTTCTGTAAAGGCGAGGAACAGGAGAATGTTGTTACGCGCGACATGTTGGCGACGATGACCTGAACGAACTCCAGGAATTATTTAGTTTTCAGGTTTCAAGTCAAAGCGTTGAACTAAGCTCTTTTGTTAAAGGACCGAATTTTGACCGCGAGCCAAACCACTACGGCGCAGCTTATTGGCGTTAAGCGCGTAACGCTCCATCGCCTTCGCGTGCCGCTCATTGAGCCTTTTCGCATCAGCAACGGCACCATCGCTGAGAAGGACACGATTCTTGTCGAGGTCAAATCTGACGAGGACGTTGTTGGCTGGGGCGAGGCTTCGCCAATGTCCGGTTCGTTTTATTCTGCCGATACGCCCGATAGTGCCTGGGCGGCGCTCAGCAAACGGTTGATCCCCGAACTGCTCCGCGACGCAGTGGTCGACGTGGAAAATTTTTATCAGAGGTTGCGCGCGCAGCCAGGCGACGCTTTTGCCAAGGCGGGACTGGAGGGTGCGTTGTGGGATGCTTACGCAAACACACTAGGCGAGCCGTTGTGCGAATTACTTGGTGGGCGGGCGCAACCTGTCGGGTCGGGCGTGGCCATCGGCATTTACGATCAAGTTGCCGAGTTGCTCGAGCGCGTCGAGCGCTATACAGCCGAAGGCTACCAGCGCGTGAAAATCAAGATTGAACCTGGTTGGGATGTCGAACCGGTCGCGGCAGTGCGCTGGCGCTTTCCGAACTTGCCGTTAATGGTTGACGCTAACGCTGCTTACACGATTGCAGACGCCGCGGTGTTTCGTGAGTTGGATGCTCAGCGCCTGATGATGATCGAGCAGCCGCTCGCACGCGAGGCACATGCGGAAGCGGCAGAGCTGCAGCAGCAGTTGCGCACGCCGCTATGCGCCGACGAGTCTGCCGAGTCGAGTGAAGCGCTGGAGTCCCTGATTGCGAGGAACGCGGCACGCATCATCAACATCAAGGTGCAGCGAGTTGGGGGCTTGAGCGAAGCGCGTCTGATGCTTAAAAGAGCGCGCGCCGCGGGGCTGGAATGTTGGGTAGGAACTATGCCTGAATTGGGCGTGGCCTCCGCTCAAGGGCTACACCTGGCTACGCTCGATGGGTTCACTTACCCGACCGACATCGAGGCTTCCGCACGTTGGTATGTTGATGATGTGATCAATCCGTTCATCGAGATCGACGCGCGGGGTTACATACAACCCGTGGCAGGGCCGGGCACTGGCTATTGTGTCGCGCGCGAAAAAGTTGAGCTTTACGCGGTCGCCGTAGAAGAGTTTCCAGCGTAATTCTCTAAGGAACAGTTTCACCGTTGGGTTGAGGATTTAAGAATGCAGATACATGACTGCATGAATAGGGGATCAATTTTATGAGAGCAGTTATATCAGCGAAACCGTTTGCGAATTTCCTCTTGAGGGTTGTTTGGACCGTGCTTGTGGCGTTCGCCCTGTCGAGCGGTGTGCCGGCTCATGCGCAAGGATCCAACGGCTCGCCGCGCGTGTGGGAGGCGCCTTTGTCTATCCCGACTTACGAACTTGGCCCACCTAACCCCTATCCCGCGCTGCTCGACTGGCAACGGCGCAAATGGCGCCCAGTCTACCCATACCCGTTCCTCGATGCGTTAAGCAA
>DASWDX010000462.1:0-7753 GCA_036395055.1 Pyrinomonadaceae bacterium
GTCGTGCCCTACAGCATTCCGCGACGTTGCGCGGCCACTTACTTTCCGGAAACGAACGTGCTTGTTCCTATCCGAAGCGTAGCGGATAAGAGCAACACGCCGGTTTCGAAATCTGTGGTGATCAGTATCAGACCGTCGCAGGATTTTTCTGGGGGCAGAAGGTAGCGGCCAGGCAGGCTACTATTGTGCAGCCTTCCAGGCTGCCGTTAACCATTTCGCCGCTAATGCGGCTGAAGAACGGCTTGAGCTTAAATGGTCGTCGTATGACTTCTCAGTTCGCCAAACCAGAAACTGTTTCCAAGGCTGAGCTCTACGCAAATTTGCAATCGCAGCTTCGCAGCCTGCTCGAGGGCGAGCGCGACTTCATTGCCAACGCAGCAAACCTTTCCGCGTTGCTGTATCACTCACTGCCTGATCTCAACTGGGCTGGGTTCTATTTTGTCAGAGGCGTCGAACTTGTGCTTGGCCCGTTTCAGGGGGAACCTGCCTGTGTGCGTATTGCGATGGACAAGGGAGTTTGCGGCACCGCGGCTGCGCAGCGGCAGACCATTCTCGTCGCTGACGTTCATGAGTTTCCCGGTCACATCGCCTGCGACAGCGCGTCCAATTCAGAAATCGTAATACCAATAATCAAGCATGAACGCTTGCTTGGCGTTCTCGATCTCGACAGTCCGCTGTTTGCCAGGTTTGACGATGAGGATGCGGAGGGATTGAATGAGCTGGCTCAGATTTTTGTCGACTCTATTCGTTTAGAGCCCGACCTTTAGGTTGCTGTCTTCGATTAACAACAAGCTAACGCTGGACTCTAAACTCAAGAAAAGAATAATCATGATCACGATTCGCAAAGGACAGGAACGCGGCCACTTCGATTTCGGTTGGCTCAACACCTATCATACCTTCTCTTTCGATCAGTATTATGATCCCAATCACATGGGATTTCGCAGCCTGCGGGTGATCAATGAAGATATCGTGCAGCCGGGCCAGGGCTTTCCTACCCATGGACATCGCGACATGGAAATCGTCACCTACATCCTTCAGGGCGCGCTTGAACATCGCGACAGCATGGGCAACGGATCGATTATTCGTCCTGGCGACGCCCAGCGTATGAGCGCGGGGACGGGCGTAAGACACAGCGAGGCTAATCCTTCGTCAGACGCGCCGGTGCATCTGCTGCAGATATGGATTTTGCCAAACGAGAAAAGCCTGCCGCCTGAGTATGAGGAGAAAAAGTTTTCCAACGACAAGAAGCGCAACAATTTGCGGTTGATTGTTTCGCCCGCTGGAGATGATGGCTCAGTGAGAATTCATCAGGATGCGAAGATTTATGCGTCGCTGTTGGATAAGGGTGCGGCAGTGGATCACAATTTAGGCAACGGACGAAGCGCATGGCTCCAGGTTGCAGCCGGCTCCGTGGCTTTGAATGACGTTACCCTCGAGCAGGGCGACGGTGCTTCAGTTTCCCAGGAGTCAAACCTTCGCATCAACGCGAAGGAGCCTGCGGAAGTGTTGCTGTTCGATCTTGCGTAATTAGTCAGAACCGCCCGGGCCCGGTCCGCTAGCGGTTTGGGTAAGAAATGGCTAACGAGACCGCCAACGAAGTACTCGCCGCCTGGGAAACATCTTCCCAATACTGGAATAAGCACCAGGCATTAATTGAGAGTATGTTTGCGCCCTTGTCGCGCGCACTCATCGAGGATGGCCACATTGTTTCAGGGCAGACAGTGCTCGACGTTGGCGGTGGCAGCGGCGAACCCTCGCTGACGATCGCGGCGATTGTTGGTGAGTCGGGATGTGTGACCTACACCGATCCCGCTGCAGGCATGGTGAGAGCCGCGCGAGCTGAGGCTGCGCGGCGGGGGCTAACTAATATCAGCTTCCATCAATGTCCCGCTGAGCAACTTCCATTTGCTGATAATTCGTTTGACGCGGCAGTCAGCCGGCTCTCGGTAATGTTTTTCCCGGATGTTTTGGCTGGCCAACGCGAGATGCTGCGAGTGGTGAAACCCGGCGGCTATATTTCTTTCCTGGTTTGGGCGGCAAGAGAAGTAAACCCGTACTTTAAGGTTGTTACCGAGGTCCTGGATAGGTTTGTGCCGGCTGATGCTGAGGATGAAGATGCGCCGGGCGCTTTTCGTTTTGCGACGACAGGAAAACTTGCGACAGCTTTGCGAGAAGCAGGAGCGGCAGACGTAAGAGAGCGCGAGTTGGCATTTACGATTGAAGCTCCGATTACAGTCGAGCGCTTTTGGGAGTTGCGCACGGAAATGTCAGATACGTTTAGAAAAAAACTTGCGAAGCTGGTGCCCGATCAGGTGGCAGCGATCAAGTACACCGTGCAAAAGGCGGTCGGCAGTTATTTCAAAGCGGGAGGAATGAATTTCCCGGCGAAGGTACTCGTGGTCACTGGGAGAAAGCTTGCCGATTAGAAAGCAGATTTGGTCCGCCCTGTCCTAAGCATCCCACCCTGCTTCGTTTAGAGTGGGACTTATCCCATATTGGCGAGGACGGGTCCGGTTTTTAAATAATCAGAGCGAAGGATATCTGCTCACTGTACTGCAGGGAATCAAGGTCTGCGCATAGAGGCAAGCCCAAGACCAGCGCCGATCAGGAAACCACCCGCAATCCGTGATGGCAAAGAAGAGAATCTTTCAGGAAAGAGCTTGCGGCCTCGTTGAGCCAGCCATCCGTAACCTACCAAAACCGGAAACTCCACGGCGATCGAAACAACTCCCAATAACACAAACTGCTCGACCACACGCCCATTCGGAGAAACGAACTGCGGCAGCAGCGCGGTGAAGAAAACGATTGCCTTCGGGTTTGCCAACTGAGTCAGAAGGCCCTGCGAGAATAATTTTAACGACCGTTTGCGCGTATCTATCAAAGCTACAGTAGCTTCATCCTCCGTCGTTGGACTTGTCGAAAACAACATCTTCACGCCGCTCACAATTAAGTAAGCGATTCCCAACCACTTGATAATTTGGAAAAGAGTCGCTGAGGCCAGCAACAGCGCGCCCAAGCCCAGGGCGGACAAGAAAAAGTAGATCGCGTTGCTGGTTAAGATCCCGGCGACGCCTCGCAGGCTTGGCCTAAAACCTGACTCGACTCCTTGTGAAACTACCAGCAGCACGGCTGGCCCCGGCGTCAAAGACAGGAGGAATTCAGTGACGGCGAAGATCAGTAGAAGTTTGAGTGACATTGTTATGGGACCAGCGCGAGTGGTTCATCCGCAGGTCTTGTAAGCGCAAACAGCAACGGAACAAAAGCAACATACATCGTGAGTCCGCGCAACCAACTTAACCGCTGCCAACGCCGTCCTCGAACCAACCACTCAGTTGCGGGGACGGTCGACTCAGGACTGTGTTTGAAGAGAACCAGCTCAGGAACAAAATAGAAAAAAGATATCAGCAACACTATAACGTAGACAGCGAAGCTTATGGCTATGAGTTTACGTCGCGCGCTTGATTGCCAATTCAGCACCAGAGCCGCGACGAGCGAGATGATTAGCAACGGGTGGATAATTATCCAGAATATTCCGTCGTTCAATCCATAAGGCCCGTTAGTCACGACGGCCGAATCTGGAAGGGCAGAGAGATAAGCGGGAAAGTAGACCAGGTGTGAGTAAGCAATTCCGCCAAGCAAGGTTCCCCAAAAAATGATGGCCAGCATCAGTGCAAACGTGCCGAGGTTGCGGGTTGCCATTTTGCATCTCCTTTGACTTGCAAGGTTCATTTGCTGGGTTACTTCTTCAAGTGCCCTTCAAACCAGTCAACTATCCGATTGAGCACATCAAGCTGGTGTTTTTCTTCCCGAAACCCATGGCCTTCGCGAGGATAAACCACGAAATCTGTTTCCACGCCGTAACGCTTCAGACCGCGATAGAGTTGCTGACTCTGCCCAATCGGATCAGTAACGTCGGCTTCGCCTTGCAAGATCAAAGTTGGCGTTTGGGCATGCTTGATAAAAGTGATTGGAGAACTGTTAGTGAACCCCTGCGGTTTTTCATAGGGCGTCCCAAAAAACCACTCGTCATAGCTCGAGCCGTCCTCAGTGCCAAACTCACTGGCCAGGTCACTCAGCCCGGCGCCCGTCATTGCCGCTTTGAAACGATTGGTTTGAGTGATAGCCCACGATGCCATGTAACCGCCGTAAGACCACCCAGCTATTCCTAACCGATCAGGATCGGCAATGCCGCGCGCAATCAGAAAATCAACGCCAGCGATCACATCTTTGAAATCACCGCCACCCCAGTCCGCGCGATTCATCTCCACGAAGCGGTGACCGTAGCCGGTCGAACCACGCACGTTGGGATAAAGCACAGCGTATCCGCGCGCTGCCAGCAATTGTCCCCAGGACTGAAACGAATCTGTCCAACGAGATGTCGGTCCGCCATGAATAATCACGACCAGCGGTACTTTTGTGCCACTCTGATATCCGGTAGGTTTTAATAACGCCGCCTCAATCTCGGTTCCGTCAAAGCTCCTGTAGCGCAGAAACTCAGGCTTGACGAGTGGAATCTGTTTCCAACTTTCGTTGAAGTGGGTGACGCTTTCTGCGGCTGTCGGTTGAGTTGACAGCCAAACTTCCGGCGCCTGAACTGCTGTTTCGCCGGCAAAAGCGATGGCCTTTGCACTAGCGTCAAACGAACCCGGATTCACGTTCTGTTGAGATTGCGCTTCAGCTTTTCCGTTGGGCGCGATGATGTAAAACTGCGTGCGGAAGCCATTAATGGCGAGCGCCAGGATAGAGCCATCAGCGCGCCAAGCGAAGCCGGCGATTGGACGATCGACGCTGACGGCTGTCAAATTTCGCGCCAGTCCGCCTGTCACTGGTTGTAGGTAGAGATCATGCGGCGAAGGGCCATCGACGCGCGCGGCGAGATAAGCAACCGAATTGCCATCAGGAGAAATGCTCAGCTGCCCAAAAGGACCGCGCGGAGCGGAAATCTGTTTCATCTGACCATCACTGGTCGTGACTGAGAATATCCGGTTAGTTTCTTGATCCGCTTCCGGATGATCCGTTACCGAGACAATCAGGCGATCTCCCTGGGGCGTCCACTTCGCTTCACGGATTTCCCAATTTCCCGCAGTGAGTTGGCGAACTTTCTTAGTTTCGACATCGATTAGCCAGAGGCGAGTGCGCTTGTCATCGCGGTCAACCACTCGGGCGTCGTCTTTATCCTTTTCTTTTTTTTCTTCTGCCTCGGTTTTGAGTTCGGGAGCCAAAAGAGAGATCTGTTTTCCATCAGGAGACCATTCGAACGCGCGCACGGCGTTCTTTCCTTCAGTTAAACGAATTGCCTCGCCGCCATCTGTGGGCATGAGGTAGATTTGGTTTGCATCTTCTCGATCCGATAAAAAAGCTAAATGGCTACCGTCAGGGGACCAACGAGGCGCAAACTCTGACTTCGCTGAATTTGTGAACTGACTTACTTCGCGCGTTCGTACGTCCAGAATCCAGATGTGCCGGCTGCGATTCGCACCTTTTGGTGGCTCACTCACGGTAAAAGCCACTCGATTACCATCAGGGGAAAAGCGAAGTTCTGAAATTGGACGGCGGTTGAGAGTCTGTTCCGGTTTGAGTTGAGCGAAACTGGCGCCAGGAATCAGTAGTAAAAAGGCTGCTGTAATAACCCAGTGGATTTTCATAGAGGATTGTTTCTCCGGGCGAAACTTATCAAACAACCTCAATGCAAACAAGCATTAGACAATTTCATCGTCACCTTCAACGGGTATTCTCAATTCACCCAGACGTTCGAGCACTGAATTGGTGACTGCCAGAAGAGAGAGGTCTCGATCCATTTGTTCAATGACACTTTGGATCAGCGTCATCCACGAGCGGGTCAACTGCTCCTTATATTTTGTGCGGCCGATGCCATGGTGCTCGAGAAAGTGGAGAAGGCCGGAACGCATTTTCTGAAACGCCTCGTCAGGAGTTGAACAGTGGAGATAGTAGACCCCCACCGTCAAATGGCTTAGATGCGTGAATTCGTCCTTGCCGGTTGTGCACTGTTCGAAGCCCGCAACAACCGCTTCAATCTCTTGCTCGGTTTGGTAATGGTTTCCCATCTTCACTTCTTCCTTGGTAGGGCACGCATTCCTGCCTGTCACTTCTCTTAAAAGTTCTGCGAACGTCTTTTGCCGAACGTTGGACAGGCAGGAATGTCTGTCGTACTGCAAGCAAAAAACGAGGCGGACCGAATAATCGATCCGCCTCGTTAGTCGAGTAGTTTTGTCTCAGAAGTTATTTAGCTGCTGCCGCGTTGGAACGCGCGGTCAATCGCGACTTGTAGCGAGCCGCCGCATTCTTGTGCAAGGCGCCATTTTGTACGGCCTTATCGATCGTTGAAATCGTCGACGGTAACAGTTCTTTGATCTGCTTGGTGTCGCCGGTGCCGATGGCTCCGCGCAGGTTCTTGATCGCAGTTCTCACACGGCTACGATTACCGCGATTGATCTTACGACGCGCCTCGCTTTGGCGCATTCTCTTTTCCGCTGATTTATGATTCGGCATTCACTCTCTCCGGTCTTCTCTTCATCAACGCATTCTTAGCTGCCACGCGAAACATTCAGTTTACATGAAAGCGCTCGCTGCGCAAGTGACGGAGTATAAGGACCACCTCCTTTGCTGTCAAGGAGGCAAGGCTGCACTTTAAAGACATATTTGACAGCTAATCGAGGGTGTAGTAGCGTCAAACGCTACAGCATATGCCGGCAATTTCAACAGACTCACACCCCCGCCGATCCGTTAATAACGCAGCCTTAACTCCGTCGCCGGCAGAAGGAGATCGCCCCAGCTTTTGAAACAAATCGAATTGCCACCGCGCGGGTTAGAAACACTCTTCGGGGTTCACGATCAAAATATCAAATACCTCGAGTCGCTACTCGCCGTTCGCATTGACGCGCGCGGCCAGGACGTTTCTATCGATGGCGACCCTGAAGACGTAGCCACAGCGCAAGGGATACTCGAAGACTTTGCCGAACTTTTCCGCGAGGGCAGTTCTTTTACCGACAAGGAGCTGCGCGAGGCCTTTGCGCAAATTGCAGAGGATCGCGCGTTTAGTTTGCGCGACTATTTCACCAAGGCAAGATTCAATCCGGCGGGCAAGAAACAGGTCGCGCCGAAGTCGGCAACTCAACGCAAATACATCCAGGCAATTCAGGAGCAGGATGTGGTGTTCGGCATCGGCGTCGCCGGCACTGGAAAAACTTATCTTGCCGTCGCGCTGGCCGTACAGGCGCTCATGCAGAAACAGGTCAACCGTATCGTGCTGGCCCGGCCCGCGGTTGAAGCCGGCGAAAAGCTGGGCTTTCTTCCTGGTGATTTGCAGGAGAAAGTTGATCCCTATCTTCGTCCGCTGTATGACGCACTGTTTGATCTGATCGACTACGAACGTGTGACAAAGCTGCTGGAGAAGCAGGTGATCGAGGTCGCACCATTGGCATTCATGCGCGGTCGCACTCTTTCCGATGCGTTCATAATTCTCGACGAAGCGCAAAACACCACCAGCGAACAGATGAAGATGTTTCTCACGCGCATTGGATTTGGTTCCAAGGCTGTTATCACCGGCGACGTTACGCAGGTGGATTTGCCAGCGGGGAAACGCAGTGGTTTGATTGAAGCTGAACGCGTTCTCGCCAATCTCGAGGGAATCGAATTCATCTATTTCACTGAGAAAGATGTGGTGCGCCACAAGCTCGTCCAGATGATCATCAAGGCTTACGAAGAACATTCCAACAAGAAAAGTCACATTTAA